>NZ_JBXCIW010000033.1:0-45571 GCF_056786335.1 Paenibacillus sp. Y280 | reverse complement strand
TAGACAAGCTGTTGCCTTGGTCAACATCGCTACCGCTGACTTGCCACGTGTTTAAATCTTAATCCAGCTTATCTTAGCTCTCATCTGATGACAAGGTGGGGGCTATTTGACGCTTACCTTTAAACCGACTAGATATGATTCTGTCTTATTACTAGAGTTGTTTTTTTCTGCAAAAGCTGATAAGTCCAAGCTAAAAAACATTACCAGGGCTAGTAATATTGCCAGCCCTCTTCGATACATATTTTTCCCCAAAGTCATGACACTCCTTCATATTTTTTGGAAGTTTTCCCTCCACTCTCGTATTGTAAATTATTAATATATTTCTGTAAATAATATTTTTTATAAAATTTATCCATTTAAGCCATATATAAAACAAGAAACTACCTTGAGTAATCTGAGACACAACTGACATGAGAGACTAAAACTGCCTTGTGTTTAACACGTTACCTACTTTTCTTCTTCGTGCTTCAATAAAAACAGCAGCTGATATTGATAGGTCTGCACCCCAATTGTTAGACACGACTAACAATGGAGGAGCAGTTTTTTTGCCATATTACAGAGTTTAGAAGTGAAATTGTAGGCCATTCATCAGTATCAAAATGGGACTGAAGGAGTCAAAAGCATTGCAAAATCATTAGGGATCAATCATGAAGCTCTACGTATGTGGATTAGACTAGGCAATACAAATATCACGGCCTAAAAGCTTTTGAAAAAACCTATACAACGTACTCCATGGCATATAAACTAGACGTACTCAACTATATGAACGACAATGGGACGTCTCCAAATGAAGCAGCTGTCATCTTCAATATCTCATCTCCAGGGATGATTCGAGAATAGCGTAGTCAATTTAATAAACATGGTATTGACGCCCTAAAACCAAAGAAAAAGGGGCGCCACTTTATGACGGATAAGATTAATAAAAGACCTAAGAAGCAAGAACCTATCGAGGGATCAGTTGAAGCGCTACAAGCTGAAGTGGAGTCTGCGTATGGAAAATGCCTATTTAAAAAAGTTGAATGCCTTAGTTCAAAACAAGGAAAAATCACCAAACAAGACAAAGTGCAAGTAGTCTATGAATTAAGGCTTGAATTTCCGGTGGTTGCATTGCTAAAGTTGGCTGAAGTCAAACGTAGCACCTTTTATTACATTGTGAAGCAGTTTGGCAAGCCAGATCCAAACGCAGACCTGAAACTACTTATTCAATCCATTTACGAGGAACATCAGGGCATTATGGCTATCGTCGTATCTGTGATGAACTATTTAATCGGGGAAACCGAGTTAATCATAAAAAAGTGCAGCGTATCATGAAAGAATTAGGCTTGAAATCTGTGGTGCGCATGAAGAAATATCGTTCCTATAAAGGGACAGTAGGCAAAATCGCATCTAACCAAATGAGAAGTGGGTTACTTATATTACGGAGTTTAAGTTATTTGGAGAGAAGCTGTATTTATCACCTGTTTTGGACTTGTTTAACGGTGAAATTATCACTTACACAGTAGGATCTCGCCCTACATATTCCCTAGTCACGGAGATGCTAAATATGGACTTTAAAACGCTTATCCGACGAGGATGAACTCCTCTTTCATTCGGATCAAGGCTAACACTACCAGATGAAGCAGTATTAACATGCTTTGAAGAAACAAGGGATTACCCAAAGCATGTCACGCTACCGAACTCATGCCCAACAGGTTGCATAAAATATTTCTCTAACTTTAAGGGGACACTTCACCCTGATGTGCATCGGCTCGTTGGCCACACATCGTCTTTTCCCCACAGCTAATTGGAGTAATTGCAACCAACAAACTGCTCCAAGATGCGTTGAACTATCGTTACTCGATAGCTTAGAACGGAGATTGAACGAATGCTCGAGAGATTAGAAGAAAAAACACTGATGCTATTTTCCCTCAGTGTTTTTTTCTTTTTTTGTACGTTTTATGAAGCAACTTCATTTCCAAGCATTCGGACGAGTTCGTCTCGATTTATGAGTTGGACCTTAGCCTTGGTGGCTAACTCGATGGCTGCTTTCGTGAAATACGAAGTGGTTATGACATAACATTCCGTGCAATCATATATAATCTTTCCGGCAATTGCTTCTTGGACTACCGCATTGCCTATGCAATAATTCGGATAATAACCAACAGGAGGATAATGTCGTAAGTGTAGTTGCTCTTTTAATAATGAATTGAATCTGTGTTTCTGAGCAAATTCGGTAATTTCTTTCTCGTCGTACTTTAACTTTTGACCAGGTTCAATGGTAAGCTGTCGGAATCGTTTCTCAACTTCATTTCCACATGCCCCACAATGCCCTAATCTATAAACTGTTTTTGGTGCCGGCACGTCTTCTTCTTCTTCAATTCCATTATCAGCTCTTATTTTGTCATTCCGACATTTTTCACATTTCAACTTAACTTATCCGAATTTGACTCCGTGGTAGCATTTTTTAAAAATCACATCATCAATGAGATAGAATTTTACAAATACCAAAGCCATCAAACCAATTACAATAAACCCGAATATCTCAAAAATTACATCTACATAGTCAGGCAACCCCAAATATTCTTTTAACGAATCGTACAATTCCATTCACCTTCTACACAAATTGATAGAAAAAAAGCTCTAGGGGGATTCCTTCCCTCCATAGAGCTTGTACTTTGACGATGCTTTCGGTCTAAATTATTTTACCACGTTAATAGAAAAATGGAAATAGTACACCTTATCGGTTTCCATTCTTTTCCACTCGAGTTCAAGCGTTTCGCGAATTAGATAGAACTGCAAACAGAGTGCGACATTTGAATGCCTTGCACTCCATTCTTAGGTGTATATTCCAAGTATAATTTAAATTTCAACATAATCACCTCTGAGGTAATATTCTCTAGTATTAAAGGAAAAAACATTACATCATTTGCTCCGCTATACTGCCCGTTAGAATTCCTGTAAAACGAATAATTTGGCGTTTTAATAAAAATGAGCGCCTCTGTACGATGGGGTTACGCACGAGGTCATTTCCTCAAAAAAACCATCTGGAGGTCGCTCTATTATGAACCTGAATCCGTGACACCTCAGTAATCTCAACCGTATGGCACATGGATCATCTTCCAATCTGACCCAATAGCCAAATTCAGCTGTTTCAGGGTAACTCAAAACAGAACCCTTGCTCTCAAGCGTTCTGCTTAGTCGTATGAAATGCTTGTCTTTAGCTGAAGTGTATATATAGACGACGCAACTGCCGGAACCAAGGGCTCCATCTTCCAAAACAAAGCTTGAAGCTTCGAGCATGTTTCACATAACGCGCCGAAATGAGCATAAGATCTTGGATTACGGTCCGAATACGCTGGCGGAAAACCTTCTTCTTCTTCTTCTTTGGCGCATCTTGGTCGGTCAAGGCAACCTGACCAATTAATCGAAGCATGTTGTAAGCGAATAATCCCATATGTAAGATGAGGTCATTCGTAGCGAACTTGCCTTACGGTAGTCGTTCAAGGTCAAGTTCAGATTTAATCTCACTGTGGAATTGCTCACTTGTGGCATGATCCTTGTACAACTCGACGATTTGTTCCTCCGAGCATTTAAGTGTCGTCCAGAAAAGTGCCAGCTCGATCTCTGGGACAAGGAGCACCTGACCGTCCCGTTCAATGGTGCGCTCCGTCACATGGTAAACGAGTTGCACGGGCTTAATGAAACGCTCTGGTTGGACAGTCATGGTTCCTAAATAGATGTTCTTACCTGGTCGCACTTCTTTGCAACGCCCTTCCTTTTTCGCGTGTGTGAGCCATTGTTCGGGTGACTCTTTACGCGGGTTGCGTTTAATAATGAAATCTCCTTCTTGGTCAAGCAGCAGATTCACATTATCGGCTGCATCATTGCCGCCATCTAGACGAGCAAGAATCGGTAGGCTAGAGATGCGCCGTGCATACCGAAGGCTCCTATCAATGAAGTCGTCAGCATTCTTTTGAACATGTGTTTTGCCTTCACGAAGTTCGACATTAACGCCATAGCCCTCTTGTCCGAGGTAAGCAAAGAAAGGTGAGCCATCAAAGCCTTTGTAGGTTCTGGATACGCCTTCCTTCTTCGTATTGGAGTTGTCAAAGGGCGATACATCCAGATCAAGAGGTAAGTAGGAGCGCACCTTATCCTCATCATCGGTTATTTGAACAGCTGTAAGCGGAGCCTTAACACGTTTTATCAAATCGGCTGACTCTTCGAGAATGATCTTCTGCCATTCGCCAGATGGAGCTGCTTGGTCAAAGCGTTGACGCATGGTGGGACTGGACGCTAATTTGTATATGCCGAGAGCCCGCGAGAAAAATTCATCTTGGCGAAATGGCTCAATATGGTCAAAGTCGCTTTTCCCTTGGCAAAGTAAGCCCAAGTAAGCGCGAACGTTGTCTGCATGTGAGATATCGGGTATTTTGGTTTCGCCAACCTTGGATAGGTTCAACCGTTTATTAAGATGAGTACCGGCAAGAAGTTGCCCGACGATAATAAGACCAGCACGCGAAGTTAAATAATCACTGGAAGTTTCAAGTGTAAATTTCGTTGTCATAGGAGTTCACCCCATAGGTGCAATTAGATATCAGCAGAAAACACGCTGTGATCTCAATTTTACTCCTAAAATCTCTTATAATCTACGATTTTCTTAAATTTATGTCACGGATTCAGGTAACGGTTATCATAAAGTTATAAATAAGGATAAACATGGATCCGCGGAGGAGAATAGCGATGAATAAACAAGAGCTTATTCAAGAAGAGATAGGGATCGTATTCGTGAATGGAGCTGGAATGAAGAGCGGAGTATGGAGCAAAGTGATCGAAGGAATGAAGCAGCCGTGCTTGTCGGTTGATTTTCCGCTTAGAGAAGGAGCGGTTGAAGCGAGGAAAGAGCTTGCATTGGCAGATTATGTGACCCATATGCAAAAACAGATAAATCAATGGGGCGTTAAGAAGTTCATTATTGTGGCACACTCGCTCGGAGGCGTTCTTGCGCTTAGACTCGCTTACGAATTTTCTGATCGCTTGGCAGGCTTTGTTGCAATTGGAGCAGCCATTCCGAGTAATGGCGGTTCATTTCTATCGGTTCTGCCCTTCCCTAAGCGAATACTGCTGTCTGCCATTTTGCGGAAAATGGGTACGAAGCCACCAGAGTCCGCGATTCGTTCTGGACTTTGCAATGATCTTACGCCAGAGCAAACGGCCGAGCTCGTGCACGGCTTCATTCCTGAATCCCTTCATGTATATACAGATCGTGTCGATGCTCCCATTCCAGACGTTCCTAAACTATATGTGAAGCTTAACAAGGATAAAGAATTTGGCCTGTCCCTGCAAAATAAAATGATCTCCGCACTCTCTCCGCAATTCGTGCGAAATCTAGACACCGGGCATTTGCCGATGCTTAGCGATCCAAATGGGTTGAGACTCGTGCTGCAGGACTTCTTCAAGCATGTGGCTAGATAGCAAAAACGACAAGCCTCGGAAATCATCACTTTGTCCAGGCTTGTCGTTTTTGATGTATTTAAAGGAGTCATTCGCATACTGACTAACTAAATATTAAGCCAAAGGAACCCTTCTGGACAAGCGCTCCCATTTATCTAGATACAGATTCAAGTCAGACTGAAGGCTTTGCAAATATTTTAGATGAGCTTTATTTTCATTCACGATCGTCTCGTCTGAGCTTTTGCTCGAAGCTACGGAATATTCCCTCGTCACGCCATCCTTCGAATACTGTATCGAATCGAATTTGCCTTCCTTCCATACTTTTCTCATATTCACATTCGACCCGGACAACTGAATGTTCGTCTTGGCATCCTTATAATTGAAGCTATAGGGCTGATCGGCTAAAGTATGGGCAACGGAGAAGCCCGCCGCAAATCGATCGTTCGCGAAAGTGCCAAATTGGATCTTATGCGATTCAACTTTACCGTTATGGTCAGAAACCTTCGTAGAATAAGAGCCATTTCCTATTTTCAAGTCTTTTTTCCATTGACCCTCGTATGTAATGACAAAGTCTTTGTTGTCGCTCTTGTACCTGTGCACGTATTTGCCGCTCCCAGTGCGCTTTCCATCCACCCAGTCACCGGAATAGGATTTTGTCTGGTACCAATTCATCGTTCCTTTTCCATGCGGTTTTCCATTTTTTACTTGACCGTAGTAAAAAACATCTTCTGAGATGTCAAGATACTGTTTCTTTACGGCCGCATCGGCAGTGGTTCCCCCCAAAGCTGATGTTGTGAAGACAAATGCCAAGACAAAGCTGAATACCAAAAAAGTTATTTTTTTCATAGGCAAACACTTCCCTTTCTGTATATGTTTAGATTCATTCTATTAGGATAATAAACACGATATGCGATTTTGAAACAGGATACAACCCCATAAAAAAAAATTCTCATCCGCTTGGGATAAGAAGCCTGAAAGAACATGCATTTATGCTTTCCGATTCACGAAATAAATGCTGAGAAGAATGAGTACTAAACCAAGCAGCAGCGATGCGGTAAACGGTTCGTCCAGAAATATCGTGCCGGTTAAAATCGCGACTAACGGAATAAGAAAGGTGAAGGATGCAACCTTGCTCGCCTCGCCCGAGTCCATCAGCTTATAGAACACCAACCACCCGATGGCGATGACAAACACGGAAATAAACAGCAGAGTTATTATAAACGCAGGTGTCCAAACGACATCAGACCAGCTTTCCACCCTTGAGCCTAGTACGGTCATGAACAAGCCGCCGATTATTAATTGAAGCGAAACAAGCCAGATCGGATCGACGCTTGGACCCTTCTTCTTCACATAAATTGTGCCCAATGCCCAGCTGAGCGATGATCCGAGGGCGAGTAATATGCCTGCAACGGAGATATGTCCGGACAAGCCTCCTGCACCGCTGCATATTACGCCAACGCCCGAGAACCCAAGAACAAGCCCCGTAATTTTCAAGCCGTTCATCGATTCCCCAAGCCATAGCCAAGAGAACAATCCGACGAGTACAGGCTGCAGAAATACAATCGCCGAAAACAAGCCTGCCGGCAAATATTTCAGTCCAATCGTCTGCAGGCCATAATATAAAATGACATTTACGATAGCGGATACGACATAAATCATCCACGTTTCACGAAAATGCAGACGTTTATATCGCGGAATTGCGATAACGAGCAGCAGCACGCCCCCCAGTAGCGTTCTTATTCCAGAAAATAGCACCGGCGGCATGAACGAGAGCGCATATTTCGAGAGCGGCCAATTGACTCCCCAGACGATGACTAAAAATAATATTAAAAAAATCGTTTGATTTCTTGATAGCTTTTGCATGTTGAAGGTCCCCTTATGGTCTGTATGACGAAATCTATATTTCAAGCTTGAACCGCTTCAGAGCCGCTCAATTTTTTTAAAAAAATTTTTTGGGTTGATTGTATATATTTACAATTGGTTCGACATAATAACTTTACATCCCAAGAAGGAGTGAACTTACATGAGCAGAAAAAATTCAAACACGTTGGTAGTACCACAAGCAAAAGCAGCAATTGCACAAATAAAAGTAGAAGCAGCACAACAGCTAGGTGTTCCGTTCTCGCAAGATGGATACAATGGTAATTTATCCACTCGTGATGCAGGTTCTATTGGTGGATATATTACAAAAAAATTAGTCCAAATCGCTGAACAGCAATTAGGACAACGCAAACTTCTAGAATAAAACCAAAGCCCTCCATTATCAATAGGATAATGAAGGGCTTTTTTATTTCTATTTTTGAAGATGGTAAGGAACCGTTGCGATGACCACATCTTTTTGCGTGAATAGGTAAGCTCTCAGCATTAAGCTGGTCTGGTTATGGAGAAAATAATGCCACCAATGCTTCGTAATAAATTGCGGGATGAGAATCGTAATATGATCGGTTTCGCCCGTTTTCCATTCAATCGTATCGATAAATCAATCTTTCCATATCGATCTTATGCTCTGTATCTCACGAGCAATTAACTCTTTTTTATAGGAATACAAATAAAAATAGGGAGGATCAGGAATTTCACCTGCCCCACCCTATTTCATTGAATGATCTAAAGATCCAAATCGGTTACAGCGCCTCTTGATGCGGATGATACCAGCTTTGCGTATTTCGCCAGCACGCCTGATTTATATTTAAGCGGAGGCTTGACCCACTCGCTCGCTCTTGCTGACAGCTCCTCAGGCGTAACATTAAATTGAATTTCCTGCGCTTCGCTGTCTATCGTAATGAGATCGCCCTCTTGCAGCAGCGCAATGGGACCGCCTACCTGCGCTTCCGGCGATACATGTCCTACAACAAAGCCATGCGAGCCGCCGGAGAAACGTCCGTCGGTTAGAAGCGCCACCTCGCCGCCCAAGCCTTTACCTACAATCAAGGCGGTAACAGAGAGCATTTCCGGCATGCCGGGACCGCCTTTAGGTCCAGCATATCGGATGACCAGCACATCGCCTTTGACGATTTCGTCATTCGTAATGGCAGCTGTCGCCTCCTCCTCGCTGTTGTATACCCGTGCAGGACCGGTAAACTTTAATTTTTTCATGCCTGACATTTTTGCAACTGCGCCCTCTGGAGCAAGATTGCCTCTTAGCACGACGAGCGGCCCCGTTGGTTTCAGCGGGTTCTCGAAAGGACGGATGACCTGCTGATTTTCCTTCAATGGCTGTGCTTCCGCCAAGTTTTCTGCTAATGTTTTCCCCGTTACTGTGAGACAATCGCCGTGAAGAAGTCCTTTTTCCAGCAGCAGCTTCAATACGCCCGGTACGCCGCCATTATCATTTAAATCCTGCATCACATATTTGCCGCTTGGCTTTAAATCAGCAAGATGCGGGACAAGCTTGCGAATTCTCTCGAAATCGTCCAACGTCAAATCTACCTCGACCGAGTGCGCCATAGCTATGAGATGAAGCAGCGCATTCGTCGATCCACCTAGAGCCATAACGAGCGTAATGGCATTCTCGAACGCTTTTTTAGTCATAATATCACGCGGCCGAATGTCCTTCTCAAGGAGCTCAATCACCGTTCTGCCCGCTTCTGCGCATTCAACCGCTTTATAGGAGGAAATCGCAGGCGTGGATGATGAACCAGGCAAGCTCATGCCCAAAGCTTCAACGGCTGAAGCCATTGTATTGGCTGTATACATGCCGCCGCATGCGCCAGCGCCTGGACATACGCTGCATTCGATTTCATGGAGCTCTTCATCTGTCATTTTTCCTTCCTGATATTGTCCGACCGCCTCGAATGCCGTTACGATATCCACATCTTTGCCGTTATGCTTGCCCGGCTGGATCGTACCGCCATAAACATAAACAGCAGGCAAATTCATTCTGCCTATCGCCATCAAACATGCAGGCGTATTTTTGTCGCAGCCGCCAATGGCAACCAAGCCGTCGAAGCGTTCTGCATTTACGACAATCTCAATGGAATCGGCAATGACTTCCCTGCTTGGGAGCGAGAACAGCATCCCTTCATGTCCCATGGATATGCCGTCAGATACGGTAATCGTATTAAAAATCAACGGGGCTCCTCCATGCGTGCGAACCCCTTCCTTTGCCTGTACTGCAAGTTTGTCAATATGTACATTGCATGGCGTCACTTCACTCCATGTACTTGCTACGCCGATCATAGGCTTCTTAAAATCTTCATCCTGAAACCCTACCGCTCTTAGCATCGCACGGTTCGGAACACGGTTTACCCCTTCACTAATCACTTTGCTGCGAATACGTAAATCCTTTTTGTTTTCCATGGAAATCACTCCTCGTTTATAACAATTAATGCGTATAAATCACGCATCGGACGCAGAAGATTTTGTTTCATTAGCTCTGATGCCTGCTCACGCTCGCCATTCTTCATAGCGGCAATGATTGAATCATGCTCCTGAACAGACGCTAATGTAGCGGAAACAGGCTGCTTGAGAAACAAATATTTAAATCTTCGGATATGCAATTGAAGCGACGAGCTGTACGTTGAAACATACGGATTGTCTGAAATTTCAATAATGAGATTGTGAAATTGTTCATCCAGCTCCATCGCTTGATAAGGTTGACCCTGCTTTATCGCATCAGCGAATTGCGCATTGATCGCTTTCAATTGTTCAATATGCTCTGCCAGTATGGCTTCAGTGGCCATCTCGGCTGCAAGCCCGTGCAAGGCTGCGAGTGTAGGATACAATTTTAAAATATCAGTCTTCTCCATCCTTTTAACCTTTGTATAATTCCCAGGATGTACCTCGACTAATCCTTGAACCTCAAGAAGCTGGAGTGCCTCTCTGACCGGTGTTCTGCTGACGCCCAATGCTTCTGCTAATTCAGCATCACCGAGTCTTTCCCCTGGCTGCAGCGTTCCATCTATGATCCAGCGCTGGATTTGCGAGTATGCACGTTCTTTGGCTGACATTCGAATCGGAGTGGAATAATGGCTTGGAATAGGCATTTGAATCCTCCTTTATACGAGAAATATATCGCATATATATGCAAATATCAATATATTTATTTGTGAACTCTCTTTTCAAAATAGCAATCCATAAGAAACCTGATTCGAATCGATATGATAAGATGAAAACAGGTTGAATTTCATTAAGTGAAGGAAAGGATGTTGTCAAATGGCAAAATATACGATCTTTATCAAGTCGGAGGATGCTAGAGCGCAGGCCGAATTTTATTTTCAGGCTTTAGGCGGCGAGATCCAGTCTATTATGACGCACGGACAATTGCCAGATGCAAGCGAGGAGCTCAAGGACAAAGTTTTGCATCTCTGTGTTCACGCTGGCGGGGTTAACTTCTTCATGTCGGACTCCGTGTTTGAACCGATCGTTAAAGGGAACAACGTCCTTTTGAATCTCGACTTCGAAACAGCAGCCGAAGCCCGGCAAGCTTTCGAGAACTTAGCAGCAGGCGGCCGCATTACCCATCCGTTAGAACCTGCCTTTTGGGGCTCGTTGTTTGGAGAAATCGAAGATAAGTTCGGATTCCATTGGATGATTACAGCACCGCCGGATGGCCCCCAAGTTTAATTCAATTTCAATTCATCATGAATTTGCTGTACGAGGCTGCCCGTTTATTAGGCTGGCCTCTTTTTGTTATAGACGTAAGAATACAATTGTGAGCCACTTATACAAGGGTTTGTCCGTATGGTTGTCGAATAGTGTCGGAGATATGATTTTCTCCAAAAGCATAGGATTAGGAGGATGACGATCGATGTCGTTCTTATTCAACGCCGGCGATTACCCGCAGAGTCCTGGCTGCTATCTGATGAAGGATGATCAGGGGGCTATTCTCTACGTCGGCAAATCAAAAAATTTACGGAGCCGGCTGCGCTCTTATTTTACGAAAAATCACATATACAGAAAAATAACCCAGCTCGTTGATGAAATATCATCCATTGAGGTCGTGCTTGTAAATAACGAATCAGAAAGTCTTCTGCTGGAAAACAATCTCATTAAAATACATAAGCCCCCGTATAATCGTGCGTTAAAAAAAGAAAATAGCGGCTATGCATATTTGCAGCTTACAGCAGAGCCGCTTCCCCGGCTCGATGTCTATTACCGCAATCGCAAGCGCAGTCATGGAGGTTCTGCAACAAGTGACGCACATCGTCTTGGCCCTTTCAAAAGCGCTCGATTTCGAGATGCCTTACTTGAATTCGTCACGGAGCATTATGGGCTTCGCACCTGCAAAGCGATGCCCAAGCAGGTATGCTTGCTGTATCATATCGGCAAATGCAGCGGAGTTTGCGAAGGCAAAATATCTGAGGGCGATTATTTGGAGCATACGCGCCAAGCATCGGCGCTTCTCGCTAATCGAGGGCAAGGCTTGATCGAAACCTTATACGCTAAGATGGAAGCCTATGCGGCAAAATTGGAGTTTGAGAAAGCACAGCAAATGCTGCTTAGCATCCGCAATCTGGAGCAGGCAGCAGACAAGCAGATCGTAGATCGTGAGGCAGTCATTGATCAAGACGTGCTTTATTTCGGGGAAACGCATGTGCTGGTGGCAAAGGTTCAAGAAGGCATGCTGCGCGACTTTCAGCTGTTTGAGCTTGAACAAGCAGGTAGTAACGGGGCATGTGACCAGTTTCTAATGACTCGTTACGCCGAGGCTAGCCCTGACGAATTAATCGTAAACACCATTGAGGACAAGAAGCGAGTACGCGCAGCCATAAGGGCAAGCGGGAAGAAGCAGCCCGCCATTACACAACCGAAGCGAGGGCTGAAATTCGATTTGCTTCAGCTGTGCAAATACAATTACGATTACCGAATAGAGCGGCTTCGTTGCCAGCAGAGCCTCATTCACACCTGAAGAAACCTCTAAGTAATTGATTTGCAGCTTACTGCGAAAAAAAATCCGCTAGTCAGCTTAGAATAAGTTAACTGGCGGATTTTACGTTCATTTATCGACGACTTGCAGTACGGTAAGCTCATACGCTGCCTCTCCGACTCGGATGATGGTGTTAGCTGGTAGATCGACCTGCTCGCCTAAGTCTGCAATAACCCGGCTCGCATATCCTTCTTGCTCAGGCTGGTTGCTGGGTATTGGGCTTCCAGATGCAGAGCCAGCATCATTTGTGCTGTCCGATTCCTCGCTTGCGGCATCATCGGTCGCAGTATCTCCATCTACAACAGGCGTTTCTGTAGGCTGGATCGTAGACGGTGCATCGGACTCCGTCGCAGCCGAATCTGTGGAATCCGCAGGAGTCTGTGTTTCCATCTCCCCCGCGCTGCAATTTGAAGATACCTTTAACGCCTTGTATTCAACCGCTTCAGCACCCAGCGGCTCTATTGTTAATGAATCCGGTGCAAACTGAGCGCAAGCTGCTGCATCCTTAAACGCAAATACGAGGGAGGTCGTTGCCTCTTGCTCATTGTTTGCCGCATTTTGCTCTGCGTAAACGAGCGTTTCCGGCATAGTTATGCCCACTTCAGCAGTAGGCGTCACCTCAGGCAAAGCTCCGCCCACCTGCGTCTTCTCTCCCTTGCCAGCGAAGGATTGCATCATGCCCGCAACGACCAAAACGATGCCAATCGCCGCAACAGATGTAATCAGAGTCGCTTTACGATTCCGGCGAAAAAACTTGGAAAGCGGCGAGGATAGCTCCCGCTCGGCCTGCTTATATACGGCAGTGAGAGCTGGGCCAGCCTTTTCGAAGAACTGCTTCCAATTTGCGCGTTTCTTGAAAGCATCCCGGTCATATTTCTCGAAATAACCGACTATAGCCGTTTTATACGCAGGCACGAAGCCTCTCGATCTCATGAAATCCGGATGCTTCTCCGACAGTTGGAAAAATCGGTATATCATCTCTTTATCCGGTGCATTCCGCTGCAAATAGTCAAGCAGACCTACATAATCTACCGATTCCAAATCCGAGCTGCTGAGATAAGCCAGCACATGCCGCGGAGCATCTGCAAGCTCCAGCTGTCCTGCAAGTATCCGGCGCCCTGTCAGCTGCACACGGTCGATCTCTGCCGGTGACAATCGATTGAATAGGGCAACCGTCGGCTCTGGCAGCACAAGCCATTCGTACATGGCAAGCAGCGCAAGAGCCGCAGATTTCTGGCGGGGGTCCTGAAGCTGGCTATTCCATCGCTGCAATTGGTCTTTGAAGCTGAGGAAATTCGCTTGCCTCAACTGCTCAATGGTGAGCCTGTCTATATCAAGCTCGGTCAGCATCGTGCGATAAACGGCCAGCTCGAGCTCCTGAATAAGATCTTCAGCATCATCGGAAGCCGGCTTTCCCATTCCAGTCCGAGCTTCCTCACCCAGAATGCGCAGCTGCGCAAGCACGCTGCTTGATGCTGGTAGGGAATAGCTTTCCCGCTCCAGCTTATCCGTCAGCTGTTTCCTTGCCAGCGTCTGAAACGGTTCAAAGCCATACAGCCTCGGATGAACGCTTCCCCAATGCACTAGCTGCTCCAGTACGCTTTTTGCCCCCGCCGCAGCCTTTAGCTTCTTCTCCAGAAAAGAAATGAACAAGCTGCCTGTCAACGTTGAATCCGTCATCAGCTTCGAAAAGAAAGCCTTGCTTAAAGCTGAATCGCTCTCAACGGCTGCATAGATGGAAACAACCGTTTCTTGCACGTTCAGCCTGTTCGCTTGATTGAGCGAGTGGATGAAGAAAGTAACGATTTTACTTTCAATATTTTTGCCGTCGATTCGGTAGTAGTCCTTAAAGATGTCTATTATGAATGGTTCCGGCACTAACCCCTGCCTCACGCGATCGAATTCATAATCAAATCGGGATAGGAGCAAATCATTGAGCCGCATCTTGGAATCAAGCGAGCCTGCTGGCTGCAGATATTCGAGCAAACCGCGGAGCACAGCTGTTTTATGCGCTTCATACAGCGCTTCATTGCCTTCCTCAATCTGATACATCACGCAAAGCTCATGATAGGCAGACGCTGCGATTTGACGCTCCGGCCCCATCCCTGCCAGCATGAGCTCCGCAAATTGAAAGAAGCTGGCCATATGCTGAGGCCGCTCCAAATGATCCCATGCGAAATCCAAATACGGCTGATCCGTACCGTCCAGATCGACGTTTATGATCCGGCCGTTAGCGAAATCAAATGTAAAATCCTTCTCGATGCTTCGGTCTCCAGGGCGCAGGCTTCCCTGCTCCACGAATGTAAGATGCACCGCTTTGCGGCTTTGCGGCTCTTTCGCGTACGTAATAAAGCCAAGCTGCTTGCGATAGGCATATGGCAAGCTTGCATAAATCACCTCAAGCAGCTGTTTTGCTTTGCTCGGAAGCTGCGCGATCGGCACGTCAAGCGATACATAAATCTTCTTCTTGCCGCTGACTGCTGACATTACCGCATGCAGCAGCTGCTTAAATGACTTCTCATCAATGTTCAGCAGCGTTAATAAGGAACGATAGGATGGCTTAATCGCTGAAGCCGCTTGAATCGGCAGGCTGGCTAATTCCGCGATCTCCGTACCCTCAGCAATATTATAACTGCTTGCAAAAGCTGCTTGCAGCCAGCTCTCATAGTCATTTGCATGGTTATTCGCGAGACGCTCTGGAATGATATAGTTATGCGTAAAGAATGCGCTGCGAAGTCCGGTGAAATCCGCTGCCTGATAGACGCTGCGTCCGAGCAGCACATCGCCATTGTCCAGATGTAGCAGATGCATCGTCTCGGGATATGCAGAAGCGTCCTTCTCTCCGCGCGTCGCCAGCTCGGCAGGCGCATCGTATACGCAAAACGGATGAAGCATCTTTTTGATAAAAGAAGGGTCTAAGCCGCTTGATTTGGCGATCGTGTCATAGCCCTCCGTGGATCTGAAAATACCGCGTCTCTCCCGTGCGTACATTTGCTGCTGAATCATCCTGCGGGGCATAGAATCGCGCACTATTCTCTTCTCCCCTCGATGAAGTTCAGCTTATAAAGCAGCCAGATGAAGGGCTCGTCCACACGGATTGGACTAACGACGGTTTGGAGCTTCTGATCCACGGGATTGCTGCCCAGCGCGGATACCGCATAGTACGCCGTATCCTTGAAATAAACGTCCATCGTTCCTTTGAACGGGCGATCGACCTTCTCGATGAAGCGCCTGATTTCGCCGTCGATATTTTCAAATTCGGTCAGATTGAAATAATTGCGGTGCACCATATTGTTGAAAATATTGCTGTTTGATTTAATGTACTCGCCATCCTCATCCTTCAGGGAATGAAGCATGTCGCTCTTCGTCAGTACGACAGCTGTCGGTATATCCGTTTTGTTGTTTTCCTGATACGCAATAAAGTCGCCGAACATCGTCAGGACAACGTCACGCGGCTCGTCGTATTGGGAGACCCATTCGCCCGGCTTATCGCCGATATTCATTCTAATTTTCTCGCGTATGGAACGAATTTGCAGCGGATCAACCATAAGCAGGATGCCTGCCGAGTTTTTAATATGCTGGCCATGCAGGCCGAGGTAATCCTGCTCGACCATCCCCTCGCCCGCCACATCGAAGAATACGAGCGTAAGCGGCGGCTTCGAATCATCCTTAAAGACGAATTGAAAAATAAACGGCTCCTGCATCTTCTCCTTTTGCGTGGAAGCAAGCAGATCGCCGCGCTCGAATAGCGGCTCCTCGTAATAGGTGCGGAACTTGCGGCTAATCTCCGCGTTGAGCGGCATGCAGGCCGCATTAAAATGATCCGCCGTCGTATTTTGCAGCGTATGGATTAACGAAGTCATATACACGGATTTGCCAACCTGGGATGCACCAATAATGGAAATGATGTTGCTTGGCACTTTGCCTGCCGTTACCGGAAGCTCGTTATGACATTTCGGGCAAAGCCTTCTGCGCGTCAGCTCGCCGTAACGGTCATTAATGCCGATCAGCACGTGATCGGAGTAAACCCGATGCTCTTCCGGCACGTCCACCGGGTGAAGCACCGCTTCCATATCATGTACGGAATCGAGTCCGAAGCGCTCGCGGTATTTGTTCAGCTCCTCGTCTTCCCCAAGCGCATAATCCTCATCGTCCTCACGGGAATGAGCTGCGCGGAAAACGACCTCATCCGGCGTAAATTTGCTAAAACAATAGGGACAGACGATATCGTAGAACAATGGACGCGGCTTCGCTTCCGGCTTTTTTTTGAAAAGATCGAAAATGCCCATGCGATCTTCCTCCTTTATTCTGAAATCAACTCGTACGTTTGACCGTATGTTCGGCCATCTGTAAAAAACAATCGTATAAAATCCTGTTTGCCGATCTCAATGGCAGGCAGGACATTTTTCCCCGCGGCAAAAGGGGCGACAAACGGATATAACATGCCGTCTTCCTTATTTGCAGGATAGCTGCCCTGCTTCTTCACGTAGCAAAGCACATCCTTTGCAATCGGGACCTCGGTCGACACCTGAATCTGAATCGTTTTGAACTTCCTAAAGAGACCGCCTTTGCTTCCGATCGAATAATAAATTTTAGCCCGTCCGGCACTGATTTCGATACGATTCTCTCGGTTAGGCTGAAGGATGAGCTGCGGTCCTGCACTCCCCTCCAGGCAGGCAAACACCGAAAAGACAAACAGCCCAACACCTTCAATTCGGCTATGATAGCCGTTATTCGCTTTATACTCAGCCTTCGTGTACAGCTTCAGGTGATGAGTGTCCGGCGTTCCGTCCTCTAACTGATCGACTGGCTTTTTCCCAATATAAACCGCTTCTATCCCACCCGGCCAAATCCAGCGCAGCGTGCAGCGGTCCTCCTCGACTGCGCGAGTCAAGCCGCTGATGACCGGAGAACCGTCCTCTGCATCGATAAAACGCATTTAAATCCGCCTCCCGCATCGTTTAAAATCCATGACTGCGGCTATCCTTCGTCCGTCCGCTTATGCCCGTAGATGGACGGTCGCTTGTGCTGCTTTTTCTGCCGCCTCCGCGAAGTCTTGGGCTATTGCTGTCTTTAACTGGAACAATAAGCGTAAATACGCTAATAATTGCCGCCAGTACGAGCACCGCAAATAAACGGGATAATCCATCTGAGATCATATGACCGGATAATCCGGAGTCCAATATGAAGCCTGCCAGCAAGCCGCCTGCTATACCTCCAGCGCCAAAGCTGACCGCCAAAAATCGATTGTCGAATACCAGCCCAAGCGAAACGCCTATGCCAGCACCAATAATGGCCAAGCATAAAATACGAAGCAGCGTATAAAACGTACTATCTGCAAGCTTGCCCGTACGCTCTGTCAGGAGCGTCTGCTTATCAATCTTGTCGTATATATTTTGGAAAACGAGTCCCAGTCCGTTCGCTTCCGTCACATCATAGTAGCTTCCGCCAGTCGAATCCGCAATTTCCTTGAGCAATGCTGAGCCTCTAGCGTCAACCACGCTTAGACCAACCGTATTCACGGCAATTTGCTGCTCTTGATACGCCGCAATTTGCTCATTCAAGCTGGATTCGCTGAAGCCGTCCGACAGCAGGATGACCATTTTGCCGCGATCAGCGTCCCCCATGCCCTTGATTGTGTTCATCGATTCATCAAGCGCTAGACTGAAGTTTGTACCTCCATTAGTCGGCTCAATCGCATCGATCGCGGCATTTACGGTATCCTTCTCAGCCTGCGTGCTTACGCTTGTAAAGGGCTGAAGCAATTCAGCAGCATCGCTAAAGGCAACAACAGCCACCCGCTTATCGCTTTCCATGTTGGCAATCAGCTGCTTCGCAGCTGCATACCGCTCATTGTCAGGATCGGTCTCAAGCATGCTCCCCGAATTATCGATCGTCAGCACGATATCCTTTACCGGCTTCGCGCCGCCGAATTGCAGCCCATAAATCAGCTGAACCAAGCCTCCGACTGCAAACAGCAGCAATAACGTCGCCGGCACAAGCAGCTTCCACGACAAGGCGGTGTAACGCTGCCGCCAAGAAGAGCCGTTTAAGCGCGGCGCTATCAACTCAGCAATGAGGCAGAACAGCCCAATGCCTAAAGCGACGACGCCAAAATAAAGGCCGACAACGACGAAGCGCGGCCAGCCCTCCGACAATTGGCCCAATACCAATTCGCCGATTGCGAAACCGATTGCGCCGCCTATTAAGCTGAACAACAGCAGAAACCCATTTATTTTTCTTTGCATAATGACAGCACCCCTCTCCCTTGCTAGTAGACCAGCGCGACTAATGATGTATACCGGTCAGCGAAGCTTAGGCAGATGGGCTGGATCTAGCACGTGAAATTCGTACCCATTCTGCAAATAGGTTTCATAATATACTTTGCCGTTCCGGTAATACATCAAATCTTCTAAATGAAAGCCGCCCATTAAGTTTAATTTCAGAGCGCCGCTGCTGCGCTTCTCGTGGACGCAGCCGAGCTTGTAAATGCGTGACGTTTCGTCAACGCCAAGCGCATAGCGGATAAACTCGCTCTCTCGATCTCCGAACAAATACTTTTCCTCAGAACGATGCTCGTGAGTGTAGTCGAGAAGGCGGATGTTAATGGACGCGTTGTCCTCCAGCGTATGGTACAGCTGGCGGAACAGCTCCTCCCGCGTCAAGGCTTTGCGATTGCTGTAAGCCACGGATACATTCGCCCGCAGCAAGAGCTCCTCCTCGAATGGATGAGCAAACGGCTCTGCTGTCAACAATTGCTTGCGGCAAACATCGATCAATCGCGCTAAGAGCGCGGAATCTCCTTGCTCCAGCAGCTCCGTTGCGCTGCCCACGTACCGTTCCTCAAAAAACGCCGATGCGCCGCGTTTTTCTTCTATATCCTTCATGACGCCTTCGGTTACGCGCTCATAATATTCATAGATGTTCTGCCCGATATAATCATCTGCCGAGCGAATGCTTTGCAGCGCAGCCGCCTTGAGCTCTGCCCCAAGTGTATTCATCTGTTCTACTCTCATACGATACTCTACATGCAGCTGCTCCAGCTCGCGCGCGAACCTTCGATACAGCGCAAGCTCTGTCTCCGTACGCAGCAGCTGCCATTTCAGAAGGTAGACCGTATCAAAGAAGACGCGTATAAAGGAGCGAAGATTTTGCTTATCCATAAACGGTAGGCGTTGAAATTTCAAATCCTCGACGCGCGAATCGCGGGTACGTTCAAGCTCCTCCTGAGCAAGACCGACCTCTCTAGTCAAATCTCGTATTCGGGCATGAACAGCGTTCAACGCGCTGCCCGGTTCATTCTCATCGGTCCACTCGGACACCTGATAGAAGCTGACCTGCGGCTGCTCCTTCCGATTTCGGCTGATGATGCGGCGCAGCTCATCCATAGGCTTGTGTTCACCAAGACGGATAGCTGCTGCATCGGCAAAATGTTTGCGGAAAAAGGCTTCGCAGCCTTCGCCGAACAATGCTTCCTCCGCTTCATGCAGCGACATACGGCGCAGCTGTTCAAAACGAATGCCGCTCGTTAAGAGACCCGTCATATCAACAAGGTTATCCTCGCTCGGAACGATTTGAGCGATTCGCGCCTCCATCGTCTCAGCATCAAGTCCGAAGAACGCCAGCTTGTCTTTGCTCGCAAGCTCAGGCATCGTCTGCAGACGTGCTGCCAGCTGCTCAAAGAAATGGTACAGCACGGTCAAAGCGATGGAATAATCAGGGCGCTTCACTTTGGCTAGGCCAGCCGAGACGAAGCCCTGCCTTCCTGATTCGGACATGAGACTATTTCGGAACGACGAATTGTTGTAGCTTCCGTCATTCGATTGAATATGTGCGTCCTTGCGCTTCCTGTTCTTCAACAGGAGAATATGGCAAATGATTTCATAGTTATCCAGCATGCCGTTCAAGGTTGTCATACCCCGCTCGTTGCGGTCAGATAAAATATAGACCAGATCAAATAGCGGAGAGTGCTTATGAACGACAGGAATCGCAAGGCCATCGCTGGTCACCTGAAGGTTCGCGGAGTACGAATAATCCAGCTGCTGCATCCCCTCAAGCTCACGAAGGAAGCCAATTCCCGCAGCACCCGCATAGCCGAAAGTCTCTGACTGCTCCCGCTCGTTAATTAGGGCGTACAAATCCATTTGCACCGATTTGAAGAGCTGCAAAAATATCGATTGCGCAAGCAGCGATATTTCCGGAACAAGCACGTTCATAGGATCGTCAACCCTTGTGATAACGGCAAGGTGAAGGCGATCGAAGGAAGCATACAATCGGCCATAGTCGGCAATCGTATCGCTAACTTGGCGCAGCGCCCTGTTGAGAGCAACCAAGCAGCGCCCCTCCTCGCGGAAGGAAACTGCTATATTCTTGCGCACCGACTTGTTATCGCTTTTATCCTTCGTTAGACCGGTCAAAGGGACTCGTATAACCTTTGCCGCTGATCCGCTATTTCTCGCCACGCGATCGGCTGTCACCGGGTTACTCTGCTTCCCCTGCTCTGTGCTGGCATCTCCTTCTCCGGATGATACATGGAGGTAAATAACACCGGCATTGTTATCCCATTTCAGCTCATTCGAGCGAGTCATCGGCTCAATCGCTTGTTCCGCTTCATCGCCGATGAATAGAAATACGGTCGGATAATGAATGCTGCTCTGATCATCCTCAAGGCCTCTTAGCTTCTGTTCGGAGGCCGAATAATCGGCCGCAAATTGATCCAGCATGACTCTCATATCTATTTCAACTTTCTGCGAATTTCATTAAGTTTAGAAGTCATTTCCTTGTAGAACCGGTGCAGCTCCTCGCCGTTTGCCAGCTCGACCTTCTCGTACTCCAAACGCTCGCGTGCATCAAGGAAGGTACCGAACAGCTCCTCCAGCTTGTGAAGCAGCAGCTTCGTATCCTCGCTTGCCGTCAATTCATTGACTCTGCGCGCCGCTTTGCGCATAAGTGTGCTGCGGTTTTTCTCCTCAAGGCGGCGGAAGCTCTCGAACACTTCATGCTCGACGTAGCTGCTGCTCTTCATCAGGTTAGCGAAAGGCGACCAAGCTTCCTCCTCGGCATCACGGTCGTACACGTAAAGCGCACCCTTCTTGCAAATCGTATCCGTGTACAACGCCTCGATAAATTGATCAAGCCATTTTTCTTCATCCTGATGCTGATGAAGCAGCAGCTCAAGCTCGTTTGCTTTAATGGCAAGCGACTCATACTTCGAGAGTTCCTCGCGAACACGACTCAGCTGCTCCGGCGAGCGAATGAGATTCTCCTGCGCCAGCTCCTCTGTGAAGCTTCCGAAAATATCTTTTGTCGATTCAAGCTCCAGCCCTTCGGAAAGCAGACGCTTCAATTCGTTTAACGCTCGTTTCACCTCGCCCAAATTAGGCTTAGCAGCATCCAGCTGCATATTGAATGGCTTTAGCGCATCAGCAAGCTGGAACGGCTTCGTGAAGCGAACCGAATAACGGCTGCTCGTATTTTGATCAATGCCCTTCTCTACAATAACGCGGAAGCTCTCTGCCTTTGCAAACTCGGCGCGAACTCTTGCATTATAGCTTTGCACACGTGGATTGACGTACGTATCTCCCCATGACTTCTCCGGAATCGGAGACGGCAGGTACGTCCAATTGTTGCGATCGGTTTGCACCAAGTGACGACCGATGCCTTCCTTATCCAAAATCGTTCGCTCATAGCTTTCCTCATACACTTTAAGCGGCGTATAAACGAATAAAGGCACGCCGTTTCTCGTATTCAGCCAGAAAATCCGGTTTTTCACTTCGCTTTCCTTAATCGTGAAGTGGGATTTTCCGATCGAGTTATTTTGATAATTCCGAATGCCTCGCAAAATGCTAGGCGCCTGTACAGGCACCGATACGAATCCCCATGAAGGCACATGCAAATTGCCTGAGCTGTTGCTCAGATGGAATACAGGAACGGCTTCCTCATCCAGCTTGCTCGCAATATGGCGTTCAACAAACTTCTCGATCGATTCATCGTTCCCGTATTTCATAACAAGAAACTCTTCCATCGATTTCGTAATGAGGTCGCCGAATTTATCGGTCAAAAATTCCGAGATCGAGCTGACGATATCGATTTCCTGTTCCTTCACCCATAGGTTGGAGTGATCGAGCAGCTCCTGCGTAAAGTCGCGGATCAGATCATCCCCGTCCTTCTTATCCATAAGACGGCTGATGACATCGGAAATGTCAGGCACCCCGACGATATTCCAATAATACGTTTTGTTTCCCTTATGGTCAGCCTGCTCTTCGCCACTCGTGAGAATATCGCCGTTTTTGGCAAAGATCGTATTAAGTACATTTAAAATTTCAGTGAACACGTTATAGATCCGGTTGTTCTCGTTGTTCAGAAGCTGGTGCAGATCCTCATAAAATTCGATGAGCTGCTCCATCCGCTCCACGTCCGCAAGCAGCCAATATTCATTGATTTTCGCTTCAATATAATTGTTTTTCTTCTTGTCCTTGGACACGAATGCGCTCTTCGCATCGCCCATGCGCTCTTCCGCTTGCTCTCTAGCTGCTTCAATCTCTCTCGGCAGCCGCGACAGTCCTTCGCGTAGCGTCTCAATATAAGAAAGCATCATCTTCAATAAGCAGAAGCCTTTCTCCGTATACAAGAGACGAGATACGTAGAACGGTCCCTGCTCCGGATGTAGGAACGTGCGGCGAATTTGATCAGTAAATTGTCCTACGATTTCGCCTGGAAGCTGTTTCTTAGCCTTGATGTATTCCTCACGCGCACGGGCCAAGAAGTTTTGCTCCAGCTCGGTATCCATATTAACGGCTTGCATCTTGATCACGTTGTTGTAGCTGAGACGCTCGCTGTTCTCGAAGCCTGGAAGCGGCTCAGGCACGCGCGAATCGAACGTCTTCATCATCGTTTCGAGATCGATGCCAAGCTTGCGCGCAAACTTTTCCACGTCGTCCTGGCTTGGCGCTTTCTCGAACATTTTGTCCATTTTATTAAAAAGCCGGTAAGCCAAATAAGTAGTCATTTCCTCAATCGGCAGTACGGCCGAGGAAGCTCCAATGATGTTGTAGTCGTAGTTAGCCGGATACATCTTGTTCATTTGGGCGATATTCGTCCGAATATTGCTAATATAGTCGTGAATGGCGAATTCTTCGCCAGACTGCTTTTCCTCGCTGGAAATAAAGTTCGTAATGTTCTCCGCCGTCACGTTCATGCAGTAATCGTAGGCATTTTCGAGCAGCTTGCCTTCCGCATTTGTCGCCGAAATAAGATGGCATAGATTAAAGGGCGGAAGCGGTGAGTTTACAGATAGGATATTGCCATATTGCTGCCTGAACCGCTCACCCCTGCTGTCCACATTCATCCAATAATCAAGTTCCTTCAGCGCCGCATAGCCGTTTTTCCTAATGTACTCGCGTGTATGATCGCTCAAGCTTTTGTTCGATAGGTTGATGTCCGGCGTGAACAAATAACCCAGCGTATTGACCCGGTCGATGCCTGCAGCACCATGATCGCGCTCGATAATGCCTCTAACAATATACGAAATATCGAGGAAGCAGCCGCTTCCCGTTCCGCCGGATAAGCCGGTAAGCAGAAATACCATCAGCTTCTTGTTTGTACCCACAGACAGCGTCTTAATTTTTTTATCGATGCTTTGCACAACTTGGTTGATCTTTGTGAACAGCAGCAGCCGTCCTGCTTGGCGCACGCCAGCCGCACCGTTCATGCCATCGGTAATGCTCAGCTCCGGCGACAGCCAATCGGTAATGTACGGCTCCAAAATGCTGCGGTTTTGCAGCAATCCGCCAACCTCGGCGTTGGATAGCAGCACAAATTCGTTGATCGGATCGAGGCCGATCCCTTTATATTTTTTATTGCGGTCCTGTTCATTCGTCTCGAAGGCAAGAAACTCGACGTTATCGGGCTTATCCATCTTTCTCTTGGAAACCGGGTCCTCCGGCAGCTTAAAGCGGCGGTTAATTTGATATTTCAGGCGAAGCAGCGCATCAATGCCTGTGCCGCCAAGTCCAATAATCAAGATCGGGTTATCGATGGTGTCCACTCGAATTTTCTCGCTGACAATTCCTCCGCCTAGCGAAACGTCGAGCTGTTGTATATGTTCTCTTACGATTGGTTTCATTGTTTACAACCTCCATTGCTCTATTTAAACGAGATACTCGATAAAAATCGTTTTATCCACTTGCTTAAGCGAAACCGTAATGCGGTCTCCGCTCTTCATTTCAAAATCACGCGTCGCATCGATTGCACGTCCCGACTTCTCTATCGTGCATGTGGAGCCGTTTTGGAGCACGATGCGGTCGTTGCTGCCTGGTTTAAAGACTACTTTCTCGGTCTCCTTCAGCTCAGGCGCCAGCTGCAGCAGCTGGTGAAGCAGCAGCTTGCTCTTGAAGGCCGTCAGCTTCTTGTACTGCGGCGACGTTTTGTCACCTGTATTCTCGTCACGGATCTCAATGACGAGCTGGCCGACAAAGCCGCGGTTCGCCTGCTTTAGCAGACGCAAGATGAAATAGGCTGCTGCCAGCAAAACCACTAAGCCTAACGCACCGATAATGACAGGCACAAGCGGGAATTGCTTCTTTTCTGTATCTGCTGGCTGATCTGGCGCAGTCTGCCCCGCCCCCCCTGATTTGGCCGTAATCGTTACCGGATCGGTTTCTCGGAAGAAGCTTTCCTCCTCCGCTTTAACCCTGATCTCATAATCATGCTCGTCAGCAACTTTGTATGTTCCTTCGAAATGATCACCAGCATTTTGCAGCGGTACTTCCTCGGTTTTACCTGTGTCCAAATCTTTAACGAGCAAAACCGCTCTCATGTTGCTGTATTGCTCCTCATCGACCAACTTTTGTCCGCCGCTAACCAGATAAGAGCTGAATTTCACATTATCGCCCTTCGAATAGCTAGTCTTCGCAAGCGGGTCCATCGCCAAGCTCAAATCATAGTTGAAGATGAGATTAATATCGATTTTATCGCGATTCACACCTTTGACCTGCAGCGTCCAATCACCTTCAGTCGGTGTAAGCAGCTTGATCAGGGAGTAGCTCTTCGACTTTGAAAGCAGGACGTCATCCGACGGAATCGGTACGTTTTTGCCGGACGGGTCAAGCAGCCTCGCTTCAACCGGCTTCGACGACATAATCGAAATGTTCGCTTCCAGCACATTCGCATTCGGAACCGATATTTTCACGTCCTGGTAGCTTCCATTAGCTGTAAACGAATCGACAGGAACGACGTTCAGCTCAAGATGACTAGCGAATATTTCGCTTAATATTTGCGGCAGATCATCTGCCGAGTTGGTTGAGAACGATTTGCCTCCGGTTACGTCAGAGAGCTTGGCTAATGCTTCCTTATTTAATTTGCCATTTGCATTCAGCCCAATCGTATAGATCGGCACATCTTTGTCATTCGCTTCTTTTAAGGCTTTCTCCATGTCCGCATCGGACTGGGCCTGCGTTCTGCCGGAATTATCATTAAAATCGTTATTGCCGTCAGCCAGCAAAATAATCATCGGCTCGTGGTCCGGATCAGCGCCGTCATCCAAAATTTGTACGGCTTCCTTTACTCCGACGGATACGTCGGTATAAGCACCGCGATTCAATTGGTCGATAAAGCCCTTCAGATTCTCCTTATCCGCGGCCGACTCGATCTCAAGCAGCGCCTTCTCGCGCTGAATTTCATCGGTATAGGCAACGACCCCTACACGATCCCCCTTGGTCGACAGCATGTCGATGAACATCTTCATCGCTTCGTTGCCGATTTTGCTTGGATCGCTTTTACTCATTGAATGACTTACATCAAGCACCAGCACCGCATCGATTTGCGAGGCTCCTTGAGCCGCATGTGCCGTAGATAAGCTGCCAAACGGCAGCAGCAGCATGGCGGAAGCCATTATAAGTTGACGAGAAAAACGTTTTAGTCGATTCATAATTGTACTCCTTTGTAATAGGACAAACGGTTCTCGCATGCTAGTCCGATAGTCACTGTTAGTCACTGCTCCAAGTATAATGTTATACTATAAAATAAGTATACCTGATAGATTTCCATAAATCACTTTTACTGTAAGCGAGGTACAGCACATGGTTACATACGTCTGTCTTGGACTATTGTTTCTTTTTGTCACAATCAGCGTCATCAGCTATCGTTCGAGCAGGAGACGAGCCCCTTCTCCCGAGCAAGTCAGTAAGCTGGTCTTATCTATTCTAAAAAGCAGCGGGCAGCGTGATCGCGAATGATTAAGAATAAGCTGCCGGTAATACTCAATCCTTCTATTAAATCACGCTTTCCTTATGAGAAGCTTAAAATTTGCCGCCGCTGCAATCACTTTACTGTACTCGGCGAATCGGAATGCCCGGTATGCCGCAAGTCTGCCCTGCAACATGTGGAGAAACGGGCAGCCTCCATTTTACAGCGTTCGATGTGGAGATCGCGGCTTATTGTATTGCTAATCATGACCGTTGGCCTAGTGATGAGCGAGTCCACGATGCAGACTAGTCTTTTCGCCGCAGGGTCTCTGCTTTTACTCGCTCTATTATGGACGATACAGAGAAGGTCGACCCCTGCACTTTTACTCTCGCAGCTTGAAAAAATTTTTCGAAAAGAAGCTTATACACTCTTTGCCGGCCTTGTAAATGACCGAGAAAGCGCCATAAAAGTATTTCATAGCGGCGACAAACCGCTCGCTTATGAAATGCTTCGTGAAATTGGAGCACTTGTCCATACCGACCAGCTTCGGGTCGAGCAGATCTTGCTGCTCCAATCATTCGTGCTGCGCAAGGACATGGATCTAATGCTGGATCCGCTGCTGATGGATCACTTCAATCCCGATCTTGTCCGTTATATAGGCGAGATTGCAAAAATTAGACGGGACCTCATAAAAGAAAACACGTTCCGCTATGTTATGCTACATGAAGCCCAAATTTTGAGGATGGAGCATGGCGAGAGCATTCTGGTTGGAGTAACCGGTGCTGCGGTCAGAATGAAGAGATACATTTCGCTGTATCCCTACTTGATAATGCGCTACGCACGCAAGCTCCCTAAGGACCGCTTTCTGCGGCTTTATCGGATCATTCAGGACAGTCCGAACTCGAGTTCCAGCGCTTTATACGCAGAGGTAATGGATATTTATAACGAAAAGTATAAATGGGATGAAGACTTCCAGCTCAAGAGCAAACAACGTTGATTTTCAAACTAAATGTATAGCAAATGGGCGCAATCACGTAAATGTGATTGCGCCCGTATTGCAATGACTTCTTAAACGTTAGAAAAAGAGGTGGAGCAATTGTCAGCCGACGATCAGAATACATCATCCGTTTATTACTGTAAACCAGCCAAATTTAATGGTCTTCCCGATCGATTAGAGACGGTGGACTGGAGCAGCTGCAGCCATATCGAATTATCGGACACCGTCACGGGGCTGTCGCCATTAGAACAAACGGAGGTTCAAGCCTGCTGGAGCACAGACAGCTTGTACGTCCGATTCTTATGTCAGGACAATCATATCGTATCGGATTTCACCCAAAAGGACGATCCGCTGTACGAACAGGATGTCGTAGAATTGTTCATTGACGAAGAAGGGCTTGGACGAAGCTATCTTGAGCTTGAGGTCAGTCCGCGGAACGTCATTTTTGATGCCAGGATTAAGAACGATGGCAAAGCTTCCGTTACAGGGACCGATATGGAATGGAGCTTCACTCAGCTTCATACGATAGTCGAAACCGTTGACGAGGGAGTATTATGCTACAGCATCCGCATTCCTTCCATTAATTTCAAGCGCAAGCCTGTACCTGGAGTCAGCTGGAAAGTTAATTTTTACCGAATAGACGAAGGAAAAAATGGCGTCAGGCAGTTTCAAGCTTGGCGGCCGACTCTTGCCATTAATTATCATACACCGTCGAGATTCGGGACGTTGGCATTCGTTAGTAATGGTTGATAAAATGGTCCCTCACATGAGAAATAATGATAGAGCAGTCCATCGATTATCGGCGGACTGCTCTATTTTTTTAGTGGTGATCATGCATGAGCGATTTTGGGTTGACCGATTTGCCCAACAATGCCGTTTCGAACATATCGATAATTTCTAAAAAACGTTCCGCTTCCCGGAACACATGATCGGCCAGCAAAGGATGTATGATGCTTTTTATTCTACATGCCTCGATCAAAGTCTGAGCTGTTTTCTTGAAATCTCTAAGCGACTTTACGGAAACCCTATTTTGATCCAAAAATTGTCCCAATAATGGTACGGTTTGAGATTGCGGGCGCATAGAATCTAAATCCTGGGCTTGGAACAATAGCTGATCAAAATCATGACTAAATTCATTTGCCTGATCAATTAATTTCCGTTCAGATGGATCAAGTAGATGACTAATGAACTTTGCATGATCCGCCATAATTTTTAAGAAAAACACATTTTCATCGATGATAGCGTCGGGCAATGGTTCTAAAATGCCTTGATTAAGATCCGATAATCGATTTCTAAAATAATTTGCTTCCCTGCTTACATGATCAACCAGAAGAGGGAAATTATTTTGTCCGGGAAGCTGACAGGTCAGAATTAAACCCAACACTTTTCTTTTAAACGCCCAAATAAAGCTTACTGCGGTATGAACCTCCGTATTAAACTGCATGATTTCTCGAGGGTCAGTATCAAGTCTGTAAGAGATCGCTCGCTGTTCGATGTTCTCAAAAATGGCATAGAATTGATTTGCTTCATCAATAAGCTGTTTGTCTTCCGCCCTGAATCCAAGCCTTAGAAATAAGGAATGCTCCTTCATAATCCGTGCCCAAAAACGCACTTCATCCAAAGAACGGGCAACAAACAAATCCGACATGCATTCACCTCCCAGTTAATGTTTACTTAAATACTGTATTAACGGGAGGCGCTTTTATGTATGTTCGTATTAAAAATAAATGGAGCAATAAATCCCATAAAAAGGGATATCGAATGATTGGAACAAGCATATGGCGGATTTACCGCAGCTGGCGATATGGCCTACGGAACCTATTGAGGAAGAAAACGACCAGCAGCGTTGGATGTGGAGTACGGAAGAATACGCGGAATACTTTCGAAGCCAGCAGGATTAGCCTTTAACATGGGCATCAGGGGCCTTGTCCGATACGAGATTTAAGACGATGCCATGCTCAAGAAGCGCCTTTAGCCCGCAAAGAACAATCGTAAATCCTTCGGTTGAATCTAAAGCTTGTCTTACGATTTCATCCCCATTACCTTTAAAGCCTGAGTTTGTAATCGTAACAAAGGTTACGTTCTCTGCCATGGGAGTAAAGAGCCACTCGACTGTGGTGCCAAAATCAATGAGGATTCGTTGATTTTCCACGATTTCTTTTACAATAACATCAGCAGAAGCACCATACATCTCCCAATCCCATTGAATACGTTTTCCCGCTTCCAATTTGCCGCTGCTTTTGGTGAACCAAAATTTCGTCGTAACCGCAGGATCGATAAAAGCCTGAAATACATCAGCAATTGGCTTTCGAATAAGCATTTCTGTTTTTGCAATAGGTTCATCGTTAAGAATTGCCATCATGTTAACTCCTTTCGAATTTCTATTACCCCTTCACTCCATGTACAATTAACGTGATTTTCTCATGTTAATTTCCTCAAAATGGCGCTGGAAATTCATTTAACTGGAAATACTCCTGTTAATCTATTGAAATACGCCATGAACAGGTAAAACAAAAGGAATTAACGGGAGAAACTCCATCTATTAGCAGAATAATTGCTATCAGCGCTAAATTAAAAGGAGAAATTCCTGTTAAGCCTTCAACAGATGGCTCGGGGAGCGCGAATCGCGATTAAAAGTCGATGTCTGCCAAGTGCAGATTAATTGAACGTTCTAGTTGGATCCCGCCAGAGGGTTGTAGAGTTTATATGAGTATTCATACATATCCCACAATCAGCTTTGCTTGGAACTCTTATCATTACTTTCTATATTACTTTCTGTCTTCAATCATATGGTAAAGATCAAGCTTCCAAATACCATCTTCTTTCTTTACGCCATATGCGACTGATTCTTTATGGGCCCCTATCGTTACAGTAAGGATCACCGTTAACCCTTCCTCAGCCTCCTCTTGCGCTGATTCTCCCTCATCCAATTGAATGGAATCGTAATAGCGGTATTTTATGGCCGAGTCGAGCATGTCCCTATCTAGATAGTCCCGATATTCCTGGATAAACGTATCTCGATCCGGCAATTTACCATTGTTATAAGTAAGGTCGTAAATGACATCCTCATCAAGGATACTGGCAGCATGCAGGTAAGTAATGACCGTCTCCTCCGGGGAAAAGCTTCGAAAGTGTTCCTTAACCTTATCGGTTCTAAATAATTCGTAGGCTCTCACTTTCTCATCCGGCAGTTGATCCAAGTAAGAAAAACTTTTCTTTGGCTCATTAATCGGCTCTTCTTTAGTGATGACGGCTTCCACCTGAGGCGCAGTTGTTTCTTGTATCTCAGGGGCAAGATTAGACCCCAGACAACCTGTTAATAAGAATATAAAAACGCATATCGTTATCGTTAACTGGATTCTCTTATTCAAATGATCACTCCTTTCTGAGAGAAACATTGAGAAGCTACGATACTATTAGTAGCCTGTTGTCATTCCATCTCTGTTGTAACAAGAAGATTACATGCAAAGCGCTCAATCCCCGGATACTTCTCCCCTAAACTCGTTATCACAAAACCCATTTTTTTATAAAAGCCAATAGCGTCTTTATCCGTTTCTGCCTTTATTTTCACGACCCTTTTTGCTCGTATAAAATCATTTATTAGCTTGCTGCCGATACCCTTACCTCTAAGATCAGCACGAATCGCGATATGTTTTAATTCAACTGTATTCTTTAAATTAATCAACCGGCATCCTCCTTAGTGTCTGCCACTCTGATTTTCAATTATCATGGCAAACCAAACCGTCCAAAGGTCTTTTTCAATGATCGGAAATGTAAGTTAATTGGCTTTTGAATCGTCCATTCGTTTCATCTATTGAAACTCCGTTTTATTATTAATGATAGCATGAAATTCCAATTATCACCATATAGTTTCAACTGTTCTACGCAAGAGTAATAAAACAAAAAAATAAACCTCCCTACAGAAAAAATTTTCCTTTCTGTAGAGAGATTTCAAACAAACCGAAGCTCTATTAATCTTGATTTTGAATGCTAGTTAGATTAAAAAAATAGCAAACAGAGCTAACAACGATAAAGCAAATAGTCCACCGCCGAATCCATACCCATACCATCCAGATGTTCGGACGCCATCCGATCTCCGCAAGTATACATTGTCGTTATCAACTTTAACGATTACGCCCTCAAAGCATTTCCCATCGCATGTTTGAACGCGAACTCTGCAATTCATATTCCTTCTGCAAAAATGATACATCTCATCCATTAGCCTCACTCCTCAATCTCTAGTCCCTATTAATCTATTACAAGTTAGCGCTTTTTGACTGTGTGTTTGTTACCAAAATTTAGATAAGTATGAAGTCGATCCCATACTTAATAAGCGCAATGGCAGCATGGAACAGCCTATTTTCAACAATTGGTATTGACATCCAAATCATTCGGTTATATAGTTAGTTACATGAGTAGTTAACCAGTTTGGTGGTGATGACAGAATGACCTTTTTGATGGACGACAGCCGTCCGATATTTATTCAGATTGCAGAACGGGTTGAAGACGAGATTATTGAAGGTATACTGCCCGAGGAATCACAGGTGCTTTCAACAAACCAGTTTGCCGCCTTTTATAAGATAAACCCGGCAACTGCGGCTAAAGGTGTGAATATGCTTGTTGACGAAGGAATTTTGTATAAGAAGCGAGGTATTGGCATGTTTGTGGCAGAGGGTGCTCGTGCGAAAGTGATCGAGAAGCGGAAGGAGCAATTTTTCGCAGATTATGTGGTAACGATGGTCCGGGAAGCGAAAAAGCTTGGCATTTCGGCCGAACAGTTAACGGATATGATCCGGAGAGGGGATAATATGCAATGAGTAAAATAGTCGAGCTGAACCGACTGGTGAAGTCTTATGGTGATGTGAAAGCAGTCAATAATGTAAGTTTCTCCGTGGAAAAGGAAAAAATCTACGGACTGCTCGGCAGGAACGGGGCCGGGAAGACGACGATCATGCATATGATTACCGCCCAGCTATTCGCTACAAGCGGGGAGCTTAAGGTATTCGGTGAAACCCCTTACGAGAACAACCGTGTACTCAGCCAGATTTGTTTTATCAAGGAAAGCCAGAAGTACCCTGATGTTTATCGTGTTATCGATGTGCTGAATATATCTGCTTCTTTCTTTCCCAACTGGGATCAAGACTTTGCTCTCTCCCTTGCTGAAGAGTTTCGGCTTCCGTTAAAACGGAGAATGAAAAAGCTTTCCAGAGGTATGCTCTCCTCAGTCGGAATTATTGTCGGTCTTGCGAGCCGTGCGCCGCTCACGATTTTTGATGAGCCCTATCTGGGTCTGGATGCGGTCGCTCGCAGCTTGTTTTATGATCGGCTGATTGAGGATTATTCACTGCATCCGCGAACGGTTATTTTGTCCACGCATCTCATCGATGAAGTAAGCCGCATCCTTGAGCATGTATTGGTGATAGATAATGGGACCTTGATCATTGATGAGGAAGCAGAGGCGCTTCGCGGCCGAGCATTTACCTTGGCGGGACCCAAAGCCGCTGTTGAATCCTTCACGGCAGGCAAGGAAATCATTCATCGCGAGCCTTTCGGCAACCTGGTGACAGCAACCGTAATGGGCCATTGGGATGCCAGTGATCGCAAGCAGGCTGAGGCATTGGGGCTTGAGCTTGCTCCCGTATCCCTCCAGCAATTAATTATTTATCTGACGAATGGCAAAACGCACAGAAAGGCGGTTGAAGTCTAATGAACCGAGTCGCAAGCGTTGTGAAAATGCATAGCAGAGATAAATGGTCGTGGTTCATCGTCCCTTGGCTAGTCATGCTTTCCAGCTTCACGATCAATCTTATTATCAGCTATTTTATTGATGAGCCTCTCAAAACCGGTGGTGTTGCCTCTATCTACATTTATATGTTTATAGCAGGAATTATTACGCTGGCACAAACCTTTCCATTCGCTCTCGGCATGAGTGTAAGTAGAACGGATTACTTCCTAGGAACCTCAACCATGATTATTTTGACAAGTATAGGATCCACCGTTCTGCTGTTTCTTCTCGGTGTCACGGAAGGATGGACGAACGATTGGGGAAGCGACTTGAATTTCTTTCTAGTGCCTTATCTCAGCGACGGTCCTCTCATCAATCAATTAATGGTGCCTCTGGTCCTCTTATTATTCATGCATTATTTGGGAATTTTAATTGCTGCAACTCATAAGCGTACTGGGCTTAATGGCATGTTTATCATTTCAGCCGTTATGCTGTTGATGGGTACCGTTCTAGGATTTCTGGCAAATTATTTGAATTGGTATCCTGCCATCTTTAAATGGATGGGTGAACAAACCGCTGTAGACTACACGCTATGGATGCTTCCGCTCATCGTAATATTCGCGGGGGTGTCTTACCTTCTGCTTCGCAAGGCGACGGTATAGTAGTTGAAACGGTTAAGGTTTGAAACAAAGTGTACGACAGATTTACAGAAAAAAGCAGCGGCTGCTTCGGACTCGAATAAAAGTCCCAGGCTGCCGCTGCTTTTACAGGTGATCCACGAACGGCCAGCTTTCCATTCTGATTCTCAGCTATTCTTCAAATCGCAAAGTAAAGATGAGTGCCCACTCAAGTCCGCTTATCGATTCCTTCGAAAGATCCACTGTACTCATTATATTGCTGCTTGTAGCTTGCATTCCCAATAAATGAACAGGTTCATCAGCATAAAATGTACGCGGTTCATTAGGATAGATTAATCCTATTGTGCTCAACTTCTCATCCCATGGAATGGTAAACGTACCCGTGGTTGATCCGGAGTCCTGCCTTTTACTGACTTTAATCGTGTTAATTGCGTCCTGTCCATTTATGTAAACTTTATCAATTGAAATGATGACTTCCACTTCGCGACTCTCTTTGGCTTCCGTGCTGAAAAACAAATCGCCGACTGAGCCTGCTGAAGCAACTTTCTTGCCTTTTTGCCATATATCGATATCCATAATTGCATTTGGTTTATTTCCTTCATAGCTCAATTTAAAGGCTCCGGACATAAGACCTAAGAAAGGCTGGAACTTTGCCCCTTCGCCCTTGAACAACTCAACAGATGTCTGTGTGATTTCAGCAGGTCCTTTCATTTGTTCTACCTTGGGCGTTTCAGAACCAAATATTGATGTACAGCCTGTTGAAACTAATGCTAACATACTTATGAGCATAACGATTATGAGCACTTTCATTTTGCTAACCATCAATATTTTTCCACCCCTCTCGATTCCATCCGTTTAATGTATCATAGAGGCAATTTCCTTACAATGGTAAAACAGGAATTTCACCGACCATTCGCTACATCATTTTTTGTACCAATGATTTTGTTAAAAAATCTTTTACATGGCTCAAAAATGGGGTTTCAAACACAATTCCGTCAGCATCAATAACCAAATACATGGGAAACTCCTTAATCCCGAGAGCCTTAGCCCACTTCACATTGCGTTCTTGATATTGATCCCAAAATTGGACTTTTCGTATGGCATTTGTTATAGCAGAATTAGAGTTATGAAAGAGGTTTAGCTCCATCGTCTCACTGTCCGGTAAGCCGTTTTTATAAAACAAATGAATCGCATACTTTTCATCCCCTGAAGGTACTAATTCCTTCATAACGTCTTCTTTACTCGGACCACCGCAACCCGAGAGTACAAGCAGAACTGCGATAACTGCAAAAATAAACAAGCTGCTTTTAGAGGATAGGTTCATAAGCTTCCTCCCTTTCAATCAATGTTAAAGCTGCCTCGTATCTACATACTTATCTGCTATATTGACAGCGTTATCCTTAACATGATAGATGACATATTTGCTATTCCATATTTTCGCTGTAACGATCGTTTTTTCTTTTCCCTTCTCAAAAAAATAACCAGCACCTTCCTGCGTAATATAAGTCCAGCCTTCTGTTTCCATTTGTTCTTTGAGAAGGTCGTCGGGAGAGAGAGCTGAAAGCATCACGCCAAATACTAGCAATCCCATAATACCGAATACGGCAATTTTCCAGCGTTTCCTCAAAATGATTTCCGCACTTTTCATTGGTCTTATAAGCGCAATAAGCGAATAACTCAGCATTATTTGGTTCTAGACACCACATCGTAAGCTGGAATGAGCTTCTTCAGCAACGCCACACACGCGGTATAAATACTAAAACCGATTAACCCACCTAACGAGTTCAGAATGATATCATCTATATCGAAGCTGCCAAGGTGCAAAAGCATTTGTGAAGCTTCTAAAATAACAATAACAATCACTATAAATAAAACGAATCGTTTAAGATTCCTCGTTTTCCTTGAAAAATAAGGCGCGCTAAACCCTAATGGAATAAACAATAAAATATTCCCGAAGAGGTTGTTAAACCAGGTGTTGAAATTGTAATACTCATATCTAGTAATAAACGTCCCAATGGTTTTAAAAGGTATTAAATTGTAGTCGTAGCTGCGGTGTATATTATAGCCATTCAACAACATGAACAACCTGTGATCCAAAAACAAGGCTTTTACAACGAATAAAATATAAATGATAAATAATCCAATCATACCGACTCTTGTTACATTTCTTATTAATTTCACGGTGTTTATTTCTCCCTTTACTCCACTTTCGTTACCATATATTGCTTTATAAAATACAGACGTTTCAAACAAGCTTATAGTTGCGCTTCTTATAAGCTTCTGTTTTATTTAGACAAAAGAAAGAGGAGCCGCCGTCTGGCAAGCTCCTGCTTCTTCCTTCTAATGGCATAAACCACTCGTTAAAACGGATGTAACAGCTCAATAAAAAATCCTCCAACTACTGAGCGGTTCTGGAAGCCCACTTGCTTGCCCGTGACCGTATCGTACCAATCGGTAAGGGGAACACGGCTGGTCGATTCATGCAGCGAATCCCAGAGCGGCGCGATCATTTTCACAAAATCTTCCTTCGATGCTGCCATTGTTGCGCACCATACCAGCCAATCCGATTTCGTATACGTGTTTCGGCTGTCCAGCGGCGTGCCGTATCGGTTTTGTTTGGCTATATAATATGGAATTTCTTTTGCCAATATGTCGCTCGGGAACAAGCCAAGCCCGAAGAGACGATCCCATACGAGAAAATGACGGTTATCGTCATCTTCGGAAGGTCCCATTACAAATCCGGCAACAGGGATTTTCATTTTTTGCTCCCTTTCCTAAGAATTAGGTACGAAATTAGTCTATGAAGATCCATGTTTGTCATGAAACGTTTAAAGCCCATCATGAAAATTCGGGGGTAATAGCCAATCGCCTCACCAGCCTTACAATGACTTCGTACAAATCAAAAAGCACCCTCGATGAGGATGCTTTTCTCAAACTAGAATCGTATAGGCTGCTAATTAACCTTCCAGCACATCCGCCCTTAATTCGCTCGCAACCTCAATCATCTTAGGGATCACCGCTTCATTGGTGCCAGACACATAAATATCTCCCTGATAATGTCTGAAAGGGATCTTTGAATCGCCGCAGCTCCACATGAAAAAATCACCCTCAATGGACATGCTGGTAGCGCCCGTTACCGTAAACACTGTCGCATAGGTAAAATCGGGCTTGGACGTGAAATATTGTTTGCACTCTTCCAGAGATATGGTTTGCGCTGAACTTTCGGATTGCTGAAGTGCTCTTGTTATACGATAGCGTTGACTCATTGTGATGCCTCCAATAGTTAAGAAATAAATATGATTTTTTTCTGGGTTATTCCAACTTCGACTGAATATTTAACTCACCCTGTACTTGTTCGTCAGCTCAATTACCTATTTACCTTCAACGTTTTAATCAGAAGCCAAAAAGCTAATGATAGCTCTCCAATCACGCCAGGTACAGCTACAATCAGTTGGAATATCGTTTTGTAGTCATTGTAGTTGGCTAGAAGAAAATGTGCAATACTATCAATTAAATATCCTGCAGCTGCTAGGATCAAGAAGATTCCAATCCATTTTGGCAAATAGCCTGCTGACTTGATTATTAAATAACCAACGACCAACAAATGAAATCCAAAAAACACTAATCCAATCAGCCATCCATTGTTAAACGCATTGATCAATAACATCACTTGAGCGTACAACTGCTCAGTAGTAAACACACTCAAGTATTCAGCACCGTTAAGAAGCTGCAAAACATTCAAAAAATGAGATAAGGCAATCCCAAAAATGGCCGTATATGTCAATCTAAACAGCGCCGCGAGCATTGCAACATTTTTATTAACCGGTTTGAGAAGAACATATAGCGACCAAGTGACCAGCACATCAAGAATAAGTACGACGACAAAGCTGATGAACCCGCTCCGAAAGAGCATCTCGTTGGTTATGATGTTTATAGCCGTAGTTGCTGCGTCATCCGGAATAATAAGACCAGTAAGTACAGAAAAATTCGAAAACATAGCGAAAATAGCCATAAGCAGAAGCCCAAGCCCTGTGACTCTAGAATAAAAAAGGGATGAAGATTCGATGTTTCTTTTTTCTTGTAAGGACATTTTCAAACCGCCTCTTCTGCTAAAATTTATAAGTAAGTAAAATATTCTATACACAGTGTATTATCAACTATTCACTATGTCAAATATTTTTTACATGTAAACAAAAAAAACCTCCATGCAGTAAAAACACTTTACTGCATGGAGGTTTGCATCTCATATAAGCTCTTATTGCCAAAGTAGTCTCCCCTAAGCTTTGGTTCCCTATTTGCTTAACGAATTCCCTGCTGTTTTATCTAAATATTTCATGCGTTCTTCTTTATCAGTTGTTCTAATTCACTCTTTTGACGCAGGTGATGACGGAAATGCATGCCGACTAGATCGAACCACTCTCGCGCGTTCAACCAGCCAAAGCCATCATGCTTAACTTTATAGTTTGGATTTATTGTATCTACAATCCCTTCCCATTCTCTCATTTTCAACAGTACTTGATGGAGTCCAAGGCTGAGGTCTTCTTTACTTTCCGAATTGCTTGGGGTGCTTTCCGGCCCTTCCGGCAACTGAATTTTAATCGGCGGGAATCCGCCAAGTTTAAACAATTTCTCGCCAAACTCCGTCTTTCCGAGCATTTGTTCAACATCTGCTGAGGCACAATTTTCCACTTGGTCAAGGTAATCTAGAGCAGCAAGAATCAAGTGATTGTACATTTGGCTGAGTGACCAAACCCCTTTCGAGGTTATTTGCCTTAGCTGCTCCAGCGAGTAACTTTGCAGATTGCTTATGTACGATTCAATCAATTGACGGTCTCTCAATCGACACACTCCTTCATCAGGTGCTGCGGTTTTCTAAATCATTGTTTCGGATAAGCCTCATTCAGAAACCGGACAGATTGGGATATTAACGCCTTCAAAACTTCAACATCAATGTCCGCTATTTTATTGATATAGACACATGCTTTACCTGAAGTATGTTTTCCAAAAAGTTGCAACAACGCATCCCGCTCTTTATCCCCAGTCGCAAAATACAGGCTTGTCTTTGCCTTTCTAGGCGAGAAGCCAACTAGCGGAGCAACTCCTTCATGACCGGATTCATATCGGTAATGATACGAGCCAAATCCTATAATACTAGGACCCCACATCTTTGCTGGGTAACCTGTTGTTTCCGTAAATATGTCTAACAGCTTATATGCGTCTTCGCGCTTCTTTAGATTTTCGACATTATCAATAAATTCGATTACGCTGTTGTCAGTTTCCTTTGTTTTCTGTTCATACATCGTTATAAATCTCCCTTCAATCATATCGGTAATCAATAAGAGTATACCAAAAGCGGGCCTCAATTATCGTCTCTTTTTTGTGCTTTCTGCCGATATTCTATAGTATATAAAAGGTTTGTATCAGCCTCATCCCCGTGAAAATATAATGGTTCGACGGTTCTCCTTATTTTCAGGGGGGGATGTATATGAGAATAATTTAACAAGATTTTCATATTCGAGCTGTGCTAGAATAAGCGACTAAGGTATAAACTCAATTACCTATTATTCGCAAAAAATTGTCGGTGAACAAAAAAGAGCTTTCCATGCTTGCTCGCGTCATCTATGCCGAGTCTAGAGACAACTGAGAAGAAACATTATTCAGAACAGGAGTACGAACAAATGAGCTTTGAAACCAAAAGCCGACATAAGGCTAGAGTTGAAGTGATTATGGATATTATTAGAGAAATTTCTGAAGAAGAGACCCTTCCGGAAGCGTTCAAACATAAATTAAACGCGATGAGTTATGATGATTTGGGAACCTTCGTTATGGAAATCGTTAAAACAAGGTCTATTGATGAAATTCTTAAATGGAAGGACCAACCAGATCATTCTGATTGAAGCTTTTTTAGCGAGGAAAAGGCAGCCGATTAACGTCGATAAGAATGGGACCGACCCCATGTCGGTAGCTTAACTTTAGACCCTTCGAAAATTCAGGATAAAAAAAAGCAATCGAACTGGAATTCGATTGCTGTTTTTCATATATGCTTATTCAATTATACTGCCAGCTAGCTGGATTAGCTGAACATCCAAATCATTAACTATAGACTAGCTCTTTTTTGCTTAGACCAAGCGTCTCTGCTGTTGAAGCATGAATTTCGTTCAGAAGCTCTTGATTTTCCAATAGTGGCACGCCATAAGAAGGAATCATTTCTTTAATTTTTGGTTCCCACTCTTTCATATGTTGCGGGAAGCACTTATTAAATACTTCAAGCATAACGTGAACAGCAGTAGAAGCGCCCGGAGAAGCACCTAGCAATGCTGCAATCGAGCCATCAGCGGAACTAATTACTTCCGTCCCAAATTGAAGTGTACCTTTGCCGCCAGCCTCAGTATCTTTTATAACCTGCACACGTTGGCCCGCTACTACTAAATCCCAATCCTCGCTTTTGGCGCTTGGGATAAACTCTCGCAACTCTTCCATGCGCTTTTCTTTCGATAACATAACTTGCTCAATCAGATATTTTGTCAATGACATGTTTTTTGCGCCTGCCGACAACATCGTTACGAGATTATCCGGTTTTACGGAAGTTACCAAATCAAACATTGAACCGGTTTTTAAAAACTTTGGCGAGAAGCCCGCAAACGGTCCAAATAGCAACGATTTTTTATTGTCGATAAATCTTGTGTCAAGATGCGGAACAGACATTGGCGGAGCTCCAACCTTAGCTTTGCCGTAAACTTTGGCATGATGCTGCGCTGCTACTTCCGGATTATTACAAACCATAAATATTCCGCTTACTGGGAATCCGCCAATATGCTTCCCTTCAGGAATACCGGATTTTTGCAGTAAATGCAGGCTTCCTCCGCCGCCTCCGATAAAGACAAATTTTGCTGTATGGCGTTCGACGTTGCCGCTGTCATTTCGTACTTTCAATTCCCACGAGCCGTCGCTAGTACGTTTAATATGATCAACGCTATGTTTATATTTGATATCGACGTTTTTACTCTTTAAGTGGTCAAACAAAATGCGTGTTAAAGCACCAAAGTTGACATCCGTTCCAGTGTCGATTTTTGTTGCCGCTATAGGTTCGTTCGATGGACGATCTTGTATAATAAGCGGAATCCATTCCATCAGTTTTTCAGGGTTATCGGAAAATTCCATCCCTTGAAACAAAGGATTATTTGACATCGCTTCAAAACGTTTCTTTAAAAACGATACATTTTGTTCCCCTTGTACCATACTCATATGAGGCAATGGCATAATAAAGTCCTGCGGATTACGGATAAGCTTCCTGTTTACAAGATAAGACCAAAACTGCATGGAAAGCTGAAACTGTTCATTAATTTGGATAGCTTTGCTAATATCTACAGATCCGTCTGGTTTTTCGACAGTGTAGTTAAGCTCGCAAAGTGCCGCATGCCCTGTTCCTGCGTTATTCCATTCGTTAGAGCTTTCTTCTCCTGCATTTTCCAGCTTCTCAAACACTGTAATTTCCCATTCCGGTACTAATTCTTTCAAAAGTGTTCCTAAAGTCGCACTCATGATTCCGGCACCGATTAAGATGACGTCTGTTTTAGTTTCTCTGTTGCTCATTATTACCATCCTTATACCCTAAAATTTGCAGAAAGGATGCAGGCGCTCCTGCTTAGCGGTCACACCAAGCCAAGGCGCGACCTAATCACACACCTTTTCTGTTTCAATCACAACGTGTATACAATTATATATAGATTAAGATATCTACTATTATCTTATAATTATAAGCTATTTAATAGCTGGTGAAAAGTGAGAAGTCCACCCACCAGTCCTTAGGAACATACAAAAACCAAGGCTATAACCCTGCTGCTTGCAAGGATTAAAGCTTTGGCTTGAGCATCATTTCAATCATATTACGCCAACATAACACAACAGATGTATTAAATTCAATAGTATCCTACTTGTAAATATGTATTTTCAACGAAGCTTTTTAACCAAAAGATACAACGGCAGCTTAGGACTTGAAAATAGTCTGCTGCTGTTTAATATTCTAATAGTCGACCATCATCGTTCCATTGCCCATAGATTTTTTTTATACGTGTATGTTCAATAAATTTTTTCAATCGTGTATGATACAACTGTGCATCGTTCTGCACGGACTGGATATTGTCGATTCTGATTCTAACATATAGCTCAGGCAAAGCTTGAAATCTTCAGTACTGTGATAATCACTTAGCCACTTTCGCCATTCCTGTCGAGTGTTAACCTGCACTATTTTATCTATTTCCATTACACTGTTCACCTTTCCATTCCGGAGTTCAATACCTCCAAGTAGTGCAGATTGTACATAATACCCAGCACATTACCAAAAGGATCAGAAACGGAAGCCGTTATGAATCCCTCCCCACTGTGTTGGATTGATTCGTACTCTTCCTCATACTCAATCTCCTCCTAAAATCATTATTATCGGTTACAATTGAAATTATAAGCATCCAATGCTGACAAAGGTATGTCAGTGTTTCTGATTTTCCATCCATTTTTTCGGGTAATATTTTAACCGCTTTTTCGAGTCTAGTCTTATCTCGTAAAATCATAAATCTTATGTAGTATTGCAAACTTAAGACCCGCAAGAAAGGCCGCTTCATTCGCGAAGTGTCCGTTCATACGGGTCCTTTGTTTAATTTAAAAGACTATTTTTTCGAACGTTTCTTGGAAGATACTTTAGCAGGTTTCCCGCGTTTCACGCTCGAAACCATCACATTTTTCTCCGTATACGTGTAATGCTGCTTATAGACAGGGCAACAATGATGCTGCTTCACTGTTTCAATATTTTGAACGACATTCACAAGCTGCGGATGGTAATAGTCCTCGTATTGCGTAATTGGAGGATCATAGATCGTCTGCGTTGGACAATCGGGACAAAATTCAGCTTCATTCATGCTGCCTACATTGCCCATGTTATAATAATTATTTCGGTTCAAAGTAATTATCCCCTTCCAGTTTTGGAATACACCATATTGTATTCACAGAAAGACAACATGACCTGTACACTTGACCCGCAAGGCGATTGCCTCCAATGTTGCTGCGGTATGAAGAGCGAGAGAATTACCCGTGTATCGGTTACACCCATCGATTCCACCAAGGTTCTCCATTAAAAATTTCACAAAATCATTTTGTGCATTTGTCCAGATCTCTAAAATCAAATTGTCTAATTAGTTACAGACATCCCATCTAATTAATGTATTTTCTCTGCTACATAATCATCTACAATGATTTTAATAATTTTATAAGACTCTTCTTCCATTTGTATTTCCCTATGAGCCTCTTTTCCAGTTTCTCGTAACCAAATAGATTCTCTTCAATATAATAGATTGTGACGAAGTCTATGACGCTGGATGAATTAGGAATACAACTTTAAGGAGAGAAGCATATGCTAAGAAGCGAAGGAAAAGGTGATCGATACTGGCAAAACTGGGACAACCAAGATGCGGCAAAGAAAATCGACGAGTACTGGATTCAGAGCGAGGATAGCTGGCGAACCCTACTTATTGGTCATATACAAGAGCGCTTAGGGTTTGGAGTTGACATAACGGAGATCGGCTGCGGATCGGGACTGATTGGAGAGAAGCTGCTGCATATGAATGTGGCTGGCAAAAACTCCTATAAGGGCGGCGATATTTCGAAAAAAATGCTTAAGCTCGCAAAGGATAGGCTGCCCGATGTGAATTTTTATAATTGGGATATCTTTAATTTAGATATCGTCTCAGATTCGCAGCCCAATGTCATTTGCATTCAAGTACTGCAGCATCTGCCAAGCTATAACGGTGCCTTATCAGAATTAGTACGCGTTGCCAAAGACAATCTGTACATTGATAGCTGGTTTAGCGAGTCGAATGAGGATGAGATCGACTTCTCCGAGCCTTCCAACCTTATGGACGGACAGCGCTTCTACAATAACGTTTATTCGCTGCAAAAGTTTTTGAGTGAGGTTGAGGCTGTCGCGGTACAAAATGGAAAAGCGATTCAAAACATCAACGTGCACAACTTCTTGCTCCATAATTACGCTATCCATATCCAGTTTGCCAAATGAGAGCGTGCATCAACTATCAAAATCGACTCCTCCGTGAAAGCGGAAGGAGTCTTCATCATGTTAAATAATAAAAGGTTAAACAACGTAATTGACGATATCGCATCCCGCTCACTTTAAAAATCTCCACCGCTTCCCGGAAAAGTCCTAGACAGTCGCTCTTTTATTGAACGATTAATACCGTTCGTTTCATAATTAACTTATCCAAGTACCGTATGCGTTTGTCACTTGCCATTTACCATTTTTGTATTCAACAATGACTTTTGTTCCAATTGCTCCGTCACCAGCTCTGTACTTAGAGCCTTCAACAACAATTTGTTTATTTGAAATCTCAATATTTTCGACTCGTAACAAAACACCATTTAAAACTAATGTCTTGGGGTCTTGTAACCCTTCGGCTATTAGTTGCTCATAAGTTGCTTCCATTACTTCAACATTGTATTTATCAAAATGCTTTAGAATTTGTTCTTTATCTGTTGCATCAAGGTTTTTAAAGTTACTCATGTCAATTGCAATATATTTCATTTCACCATTTAGACCTTCATCAATTGGCATATATGCATCTAAAGCCAAGCTATACAGTTCCCCCATATCTTTTGTGGGCTTGGTGTTCGAACATGCAGTAGCTAATATTACACAGAATATAGCAAAACATAATGTCAATTTTGTTATTCGCATTTTCATCCCCCCTATTCCATCAATTGATCATTCACAATTCGCAGGCAGATTTGGCACCTTGACTACGCAGCCAATGAACCAGATCAGGAGCGGAACTACGTCGTGCTGCGTCCAGTGGGGTCAATCCATCCCAAACAGAAATCCAGTTCAGTTCAGCATCTCGGTCGAGAAGGTACTCTGCAGAATGCCGGTGTCCACCGTGGCAAGCGCACCAGAAGGCAACAGTGATCTTGTCAGGAGGTGAAGTTAATCTTGCTCCCCAAGGGTATCGCTCCGAGAGTGTGGCACCAGCGAAATAGGCCTCAATTGCATCTATCAAACCTAGCGCAGCAGCATGCCAGAGTGCGAACTGAGCCCCACGTTTAACCAACCTATGCGCTGCCCTCCACTGTGCGAACGCCACTGCATCGTCTAGTGGTGTGCCACCGGCGATCACTGCACCTGGCGCTTCGATGTCGGCGCCAGCATCAAGAAGCGCGTCAAGCACTTCAATGTCATCGCAGCTCGAAGCCCAATGAAGCGGTGTCTCGGTGTGCGACCCAGTGAACCGAGCGTTAATCTCCGCACCGTACTCGACTAAAGTACCCACTGTAGCCGCACCGTTAGGAAAGTGACCAGGCCAGTCGGTCACCACATGCAACAGTGTTCGAGACATTCCACAACTTTTGTCTTCGTTGTTATTGTCTCTACCGATAATTCTTGCTGTAGCCAAGCCCGGATTCTCTATAAGAAGTCGCTTCAAAGATGGAATATCACCAGTGTGGATCGCTTTAACAACGGATACTGTCAGTGTTTCATCTTCGTAAATAAAGTTCATATCCAGAACTCCTCTCTCACATATGATTGTTTCATGCCTGTCCTCTCGCATACTTAGATAGCCTCTCGGCATTTGCCGAGGCTGATGGGACAAGGGTTTCCTCGAACCATCTTTATTAGCATCCTCCTACTTGGGTAGGGGGATTTTTCATTTAATCCCATTTTTCATTATGGG
>NZ_JBXCIW010000032.1:0-54355 GCF_056786335.1 Paenibacillus sp. Y280 | reverse complement strand
TGGCGGAATTGATGATGTTACGTTTACAGCTAAAAGCGGAAGATATGTAAGAGTACTTGGAACAGCAAGAGGCACCGCATATGGATATTCACTCTTTGATTTCGAAGTATATGGTTCTTAATTAGTAAAATAGTGCAAGGCCTGACGGGATAACCCGTCAGGCTTTTTAAAACAGAAGAATGTGGAGCCCCCCTTGCAGGCTTGGAAATCTATTTATATCAAGTTTATTTGATTTATATAGCTGAAATACTACTTCCACTAAAACTTTAATACCAAAATAAGTAAATATTTTTCGTGAAATTTTTCTGTAGACAGAAACAAAATCAATGTGTTACATTTACTCACATAAGAAGTGATGTAAATATCTCAATGAAATTTGAGGGTGATAAAGTAAGTTGGTTGATGCAGATGCGTACCATATGCACTCCGTATCATCTAAAATACTTTTTTCCATAAGCAACTTACTTTTTCCACCCTAAAAATTAAAACGATTAAACTTTGGTTATCTGAACGTTTAATTGTTTTAATGATTATTAATTGGGAAAGGAGCAATTAGTAGCGTCGAAAATCGTTGAATTATTATTAAAGGAGGAGTTTTATTTGAACACTTTAAAATCAAACAAAAGTACGACGAAACTGATGGGCCTCATTCTTCTCTGTCTAGCAATGCTTGTTACACTGCTGGGTGCGCCTGCTAAATATCAACCGACAGCTCATGCTGCAGGTGAATTGAAACCATTCCCTCAGCAAGTTAGCTATCCAGGTATTATTAAGCCTAATCATGTGAGCCAAGCATCTATGAATAGCTCGGTTGCATCATACTATGACTACTGGAAATCCGCACATCTAAGAAATAACCTAGCATCATTGCCTGGCGGTTACTATGTAAAAGGCGATATAACTGGTGATGCTGACGGATACAATCCACTTGGTACCTCTGAAGGACAAGGATATGGAATGATTATCACTGTTCTGATGGCGGGCTACGATTCAAATGCTAGAACGATCTACGATGGTCTATTCAAAACAGCAAGAGCGTTCAAAAGCCCGAACAACGCTAATCTAATGGGTTGGGTTGTAGCGGATAGCGCTGGTGCACAAGGTCATTTCGACTCCGCAACTGACGGAGACCTCGACATCGCTTATTCTCTGATTCTTGCTGATCGCCAATGGGGATCTGCAGGTACAATCAACTATTTGGCAGAAGCGAAGAAAATGATCACGAACGGAATTAAAGTTAGCAATGTAACGACTAACAACAGACTTAACCTTGGTGACTGGGATACGAAGGATGCTTTGAACACTCGTCCTTCTGACTGGATGCTTTCCCACTTGAGAGCTTTCTACGATGTTACAGGCGATCAAACTTGGTTGAATGTCATTAACAACCTGTATACCCTGTACAGCCAATTCACAGCATCTTATTCGTCAAGCACGGGTCTGATCTCTGACTTTGTTGTTGGCAATCCGCCACAACCGGCTCCACAAAACTATTTGGACGAGTTCCCTGAAACAAATGAGTACAACTACAATGCAAGCCGTGTTCCATTAAGAATCGTTATGGACTACGCTTTGTACGGAGATGCTAGAGGCAAGACTATCGCTGACAAAATGGCGGTATGGATTAAAGGCAAAACAGGCGGTAACCCGAATAACGTAAAAGACGGATACCAACTGAATGGTAGCGATAGAGGAACATATGCAACTGCGGTATTCGTATCGCCATTTATTTCGGCAGCTACTACGAGCAGCGCTCACCAAGCATGGGTAAATGCTGGTTGGGACTGGGCGAAGAACAAGCAAGAATCTTACTTTAGCGATTCCTTCAATATGCTTAACCTGCTCTTCATTTCAGGAAACTGGTGGAAACCAAACTACAGCGCCTCCGATACACAAGCACCAACAGCTCCAACTGGTCTGACTGCAACAGCAGCATCAAGCAGCCAAATTAACTTGAGCTGGACAGCTTCGACGGATAACGTTGGTGTAACAGGTTACCGCGTATTCCGCGGCGGCGTTCAAGTTGGCACTCCAACAGGTACTACTTTCAGCGACACAGGTCTAACGGCATCCACATCATACAGCTACACGGTAAAAGCTGTTGATGCAGCAGGCAACCTATCAGCTAACAGCAATACAGCAAGCGCAACGACAAGTGCAGCTTCATCCGGCACTAACTTTGCTCTTGGCAAGACGGCTGTAGCAAGCTCAGTAGAGGGAGCAGGATTTGAAGCTTCCAAAGCAACTGACGGCAATTCAACTACAAGATGGGCAAGTATTGAAGGAAGCAACAACCAATGGATCTATGTTGACCTTGGTACAACAAAAAGCGTTAACCGAGTGAAATTGAACTGGGAAGCTGCTTACGGCAAAGGCTACAAAATCCAAGTCTCCGCAGATGCAAGCACTTGGACAGATGCTTTTACAACAACTACCGGCAATGGCGGAATTGATGATGTTACGTTTACAGCTAAAAGCGGAAGATATGTAAGAGTACTTGGAACAGCAAGAGGCACCGCATATGGATATTCACTCTTTGATTTCGAAGTATATGGTTCATAATTAGTAAGATCCGATTAAGCCTGACGGGTAACTCCGTCAGGCCTTTAAAAACAGAAGAATGTGGAGCTCGTTTTGATTTATAAAATAATGATATAGAACAGAAAGTTTGCTGAAAGATATTATAAATCTCTCAATGAAATTTGAGGGTCATAAAGTAACTTGGTTGATACAGATGCGCGTTATGCAGCCTTGTATCATACCAAATGCTTTTTTCCATAAGCATGTTATCTTTTGACCAAAAGTTAAAGCGCTTAAACTTATAGTGTTTAAAAGTTAAAGCGCTTTAATAATCAAAAAAGGGAAGGAGCAATTTTTAGAGTCAAAAAATTTTGAAGTATAATAAAAGGAGGAGTTTTCATTGAATATTTTAAAATCAAACAAAGGTATTATGAAATTAATGGGCAGTATTCTTCTCTGTACAACTATGCTGACGACAGTACTGGGTGCGCCTGCTCAAATTCAACCTACGGTGCATGCAGCTGGAGAAAAGAAACCTTTCCCTCAGCAAGTTAGCTACCCTGGTATCATTAAGCCAAACCATGTAAGCCAAACATCTCTTAATAACTCAGTTAAAGCTTATTATGACTACTGGAAATCAGCACATTTGAGAAATAACCTGACATCATTGCCTGGCGCTTATTATGTAAAAGGCGATATTACTGGTGATGCTGATGGATTTAAGCCGCTTGGTACATCTGAAGGACAAGGATATGGAATGATTATCACTGTTCTGATGGCTGGCTACGATACGAATGCTAGAAAGATTTACGATGGTCTATTCAAAACAGCAAGAGCTTTCAAAAGCCCGAACAATGCTAACCTGATGGGTTGGGTTATAGCGGATAACAAAAACGCTCAAGGTCATTTCGACTCCGCAACTGACGGAGACCTCGACATCGCTTATTCCCTAATTCTTGCAGATCGCCAATGGGGATCGACGGGAACAGTCAATTATTTGGCAGAAGCGAAGAAAATGATTACAAACGGAATTAAAGTTAGCAATGTAACGACTAACAACAGACTTAACCTTGGTGACTGGGATACGAAGGATGCTTTGAACACTCGTCCTTCTGACTGGATGCTTTCCCACCTGAGAGCTTTCCATGCAGTTACAGGAGACCAAACATGGTTGAATGTTATCAATAACCTGTACAGCCTTTACAGCAAATTCTCAACTAAATACTCGCCTAGCACGGGTCTGATCTCTGATTTCGTTGTTGGCAACCCGCCACAACCGGCTCCACAAAACTTTTTGGACGAATTCCCTGAAACAAATGAGTACAACTACAATGCAAGCCGTGTTCCGTTAAGAATCGTAATGGATTACGCTTTGTACGGTGATACTAGAGGCAAGGCTATCGCTGACAAAATGGCAGTATGGATTAAAGGCAAAGCAGGCAACAATCCGAACAACATCAAAGACGGATACCAATTGAATGGCAATGTTAGAGGATCTTATGCTACAGCTGTATTCGTATCGCCATTCATCTCCGCTGCTACAACTAACACTGCTCACCAAGCTTGGGTAAATGCTGGTTGGGACTGGATGAAAAATAAGAAAGAATCATACTTCAGTGATTCCTTCAATATGCTTAACCTGCTCTTCATTTCAGGAAACTGGTGGAGACCATAGGTTAGCGGTAAGACAGAGACATCAACTGTTTCTGTTAACCTGATTGCAGCAGCCTGACGGCGTAGTTCCGTCAGGCTTTTTGCTTCTTTTTAAAAGAGCTTTCCTGTTGTTGTGTCATACACCTTTTGTGAAAAAAGCTCATATACTGGGTCGAATACCTAGGGGGAAAGTATGACCGGATCATGTTGAGATCTTCTTAAAGCGCGTATTAATCGCACCGGGATCGTTTTTGTCGAGAAAGTAGGTTTTGTTATGGCGGGAATAAAAATAGAAGTGGATAAACGCATTTTAATTTGTGGCGCAACGATTGTCACGATGAACCCTAATCGAGAAGTCCTATTGGATCAGGATGTTCTCATTGTGGGAAATCGTATTGAAGCGATTGGCGATTTGGATGAAATTGTTGACAAAGCTGACGAAGTTGTTCATGCCGAAGGCCAAATACTTATTCCGGGGCTTATCCAAACCCATATCCATCTTACACGGACGCTTTTTCGAAATCTGGTGGCTGACAAAAATCTCAATCAATGGCTTGACGAAATTCTAAGCCTAGAAGCTGCACATGATAGAGATTCAAATTATTGGTCCGGTATGCTGGGAATTGCGGAGCTATTTCTTGGCGGCACTACAGCGATCTACGATATGGAGTCCGTTAACTATACAGATAGCGCCTTCGAGGCAATCGCGCAGACAGGAATCAGAGCCTTCTCGGGGAAAAAAATGGCAGATAGGAAGAGCCCAGGAGGAATTGATCAGAGCGACATGGTTGAGCCCACCTATATAGCATTCGAAGAGAGTCTGAAGCTGTTTGAAAAATGGGAAGGACGCGATGGGGGGCGAATTCGGTATTGCTTCTGCCCAGCCTCCTCCTTGACTTGCACGATGAAGCTTCTGAAGCTAACGGCTGACTTTTCCTATAAATACAACGCTCGTGTTCATATACATGCATCGGAAACGAAAGAGGAAGAAGCGATCGTTATAAAGCAGACAGGCATGCGGGTAATCGATTATTTGGATTCTATTGGACTGGTAACTCCAAGGACTGTTTTGGCTCATTGCGTTCACGTGAACGATCAGGAAATCAAAATCATAGCGAAGCGTGGTGCCCATGCGGCTCACTGTCCTACAGCCAATCTGTATCTAGCTTCCGGGATAGCCCCCATTCCAAGCATGATTGAACACGGAGTCAATATTGGCGTTGGGGCAGACAATGCGGCAGACCATACCAATATGGACGTTTTTCAAGAAATGAAGCTGGCTGCTTTAGTTCAAAAAGGTCTTCATCTCAATCCGACAATTCAGCCTAGTGCGCAAAAGGCATTCGAAATGGCAACTCTTGGCGGAGCCCGTTCCCTTGGATTAGAAAAAGAGATTGGCAGCATTGAGGTTGGAAAGAAGGCGGATATGGCTATCCTTGATTTGAGAAAGCCACATGCGTGGCCGAGTCAAGCGCAAGTGAATACCGAACAAAGCATTTATACACGAATTGTATACTCAGCAAAATCTTCGGATGTTGTTCTGACAATGGTAAACGGGCGTATCGTCATGAAGGATAGGCGATTACTCACCATGGATATAAACGAGGTTTTGAAGAAATCAAACGAAGCGATCACACGATTGTTACAATCCACAGCATTTGCGAGGTAAGGTTAGCTGGCTTTCATGCATAATTCGCTGAATGGTTGTACTTTACTAGTAAATACAAATCTTGCCATATGATAGAGATTGATGAATAATAGATAAGGGGGGATGTCTTTGAAAATGGCATTTACTGTTGATGTGGAGGATTGGTTTTGCAGCCCGCAATTATCACTATCGAACTGGGAGAACTACGAATTAAGGCTGGAGCAGCCTATTCATCAAATTTTGGATTTGTTGGACGAAAATGATTCGATCGGAACTTTTTTTGTCCTGGGATGGATCGCAGAAAAAAGGCCGGATTTGATTAAAGAAATACATCGAAGAGGTCACGAAATAGCTTCGCATGGTTATTCCCATCGTTTGGTTTATCAGCAGTCACCTGAGCAATTTAAACAGGACATTATAATGTCAAAGGACATCTTAGAACAATTAGTCGGTTCAAAAGTGCATGGCTATCGGGCACCCTGTTTTTCGATGACGGAGTGGGCGCTTGAAATTTTAATAGAAGAAGGTTTTTCTTACGATTCCAGCATAATTCCAAATACATATAACAATCTATATTCCAAATTCAATTTGGATGCATCCGTTTCTCATTCTTTTAAAATAAAAGAGGAGCTATGGGAAATACCGCTGCCTGTATATCGCTTAGCTGGAGTTAATTTCCCATGGGGAGGAGGCGGTTATTTTCGCATATACCCTTATCGTTATTTTCATTTAGGAGCAAGCCGAATTATAGGAAATAACGGTTCCTTTGTGTTTTATATTCATCCTTATGATTTAGACCATGACCAACCTCGAATCTTTAACACTTCTTGGTCAAATAACATTAGAAGATACTATGGGCTCGGGGATACTTATACAAAAATAAAAAGCTTGCTGTCTGATTTTAAATGTACTTCTATAAGCAAATATTATCCTCAAATTGGGGGATAGGGTGAATTGAGCATAAAAGCGGACATTATTTTTAATAAACGGTTGCTGGGATGCGCAGCTTATCTTTATTGCAGAGAAAATGGTATGAGCAGAACAAACATTCAACGACCGACTGCTGAGGAAATGAATACTATGATTTCGCTCGGTGTTGTATCTAGTGATCTGAAGATTATAGATAATCAGTTTGGCTATGCCTGTTACGAGCATTATAGGCAGGTATATGATCCTGATTTTTTTGATGCACTTCTATTGAAGGAAGCCAAATACCAAAAAAATATACTAGATTTGTGTTGCGGCGGTGGGGCGACGATAATCTCTCTCCTCCAAAACGAACCTGACATCATATATGGATTTGATTCAAACGCAAATCAGATCGAGCTGTTAGAATCGCTAGTTGGACAATTAAAGGATGTTAATTGCAACATTATGGCAAAGGTGGCAGATGCACATCATATCCCGCTTGAGAGTCACTCCGTCGATTTTGCGGTGTGCAGAGTGGCGCTGCAGTATCTAAACGCAGAACAGGTGCTGAAAGAAATGAATCGTGTGCTTTCCCTGCAAGGGAAGGTGTTTTTGCTCGTTCATGGTTCAGGATATATATTTGATTATTTGTTCTCTAGAAAAGGAATATTTAGAACAAAATATATCCAATATGCGGTTCATAAGCTTTTTAATTCGAGCAGCTCGAATAATAAGTTCAACCGCTCACAAGCAAATTATCTATTCATGAAGGATGTAAAGAAAAAGCTGGAAGACGCAGGGTTTAGAGATATTAAAGTGCATACCTGTAATAAGTGGTTGAAATTCGGGATATTCCCCGTGTATTTCGCGGTAACTGCAGAGAAGTGAGCGTTCGTATGTACAAGACGTTAGAAGCCGGTACCTTAATCAACGAGGGTATTGGTTTTTTTTAATTACTCGAAAAGCAGGTGGGATTAGGTGAAGTATGTTGAGGGGTTTCGGGCTTTTGGTCGATAGGAGTGGGGTGGGATTTGTTTCAATTTAATTGTCGAATAAAGGAATTTATAGGACTTTTGTAGAATAAGACCTAAGCACTATACAAGGATGGATCCTGAATCCGTGACACCACAGTAATCTCAACCGTATGGCACATGGATCATCTTCCAATCTGACCCAAGAAGGCACTTAAAAACAGTCCTGATCTACTTAATGTTCTCGTTAAAAATATATACAAGATTTTAATATCTCGTGGCATGAAGGGTTGTTACGTTTTCTGTAGAGATCAAGTGCTTCAAAGGTATTTTATTGAGAGATTGGGTAAAGTAGTAAGCAGTGAATGTAGATAAGGACAAGAAGGAACAGTCAAAATGTAGGGCTTAAATGGGAAAGATAACTAGGAGGTCCAAATGAGCGAGAAGCAAATATCAACTACAGCTTTAGCAAAGGAATTAGGTATACAAGCAAAGCATCTATTTCAATCCTTAATGGACGCAGAATGTATTCTGAGAGAAAATGATTCTTGGGTCTTGACAGATAAAGGAATTGACTTAGGTGGAACAATCTGTTCATCGCTAACGGACTTGCCGTCTTATGTATAAGAATAACCAGGTGCGGGGTGAGCGACCCTTTGAATATGTTTTTTGGGTCCTGTTGCTCTCAAATCACTCGGGCATAATACGTGGATCGTTCGACCTCTAATACACGCAACACAGAGCTGATGTTATGACCTTGTTCAGTATATTTCTGGGCACTCTCTATGTTATCCGCAAGTGCAGGTACGTTTTTTTAGTAGGTCTTTGAGAATGTCCCTATCTAAGGCTTGCTCTGCAAAGAGCTTCTTAAGTTTTCAATCTCATTCACCAGTTGTGCATAATCATCTGCAGTATGAACAAACGGAGCTTGTTTAACACATTCTCATCTAACTGATCCAGTCCTTACGGTTCAGTTCTCTGGACCACCGTAGGGATATCAGCTCATGTTGATGCGCCGCAGTCATATTACCAATTTCTTTTCCTTTGGCTACAACCTTTTTCTTGAAGGATAAGTCATTGTTCCCCTCCGTTTGATTTCATTTTATCTAAGTAAGAGGTGTACTGTCCAAGTCTTAATAGGGGCTAAGAGTGCAAAATGCAATAATGATCGTTACATAGAGAAGCCTTATTAAAAGTTAAGTTAGTACGCCGCTATGATAGTTCTTCTTCTCAGCTCCCTATATCCGCAGTTAGAATGAGCACAAATCTGCCCTTTTTCTTTCAGACGTGCTGATTGATAACAAATTAACGAAGGAAGTCGAACTATATCTTTTATAGAGGACTTCTCAGCAATTATCAAATTTTAATTTTTGATGTAGTGGGTATCCCGAATTGAATAAGGAAGTTTTACTAGGAGAGGGTACTTCAATCGTAATACTTTTGCCCTGTTAATTAAATAAATTGTTGATCATAATAATAAAAGGAGTAAATTCAAATTTTATTGAAGATAGAATAAATAAAGTTATCTGATGACTATTACATAGTGACACGAAGATGATTGTTGTTGAATAGTTTTAATAATTAATACAATAAAGTTTATAGGTGACATTCATTATTCCTGATATTAGTATGTTGGAATTTTAAATTAGTAATAATCTATATAAAAAAGGATTTTATAATTGTATGATAGAATCAGACTTATGAACTATGAAATCTACGATTCAACAATAGTACTTTTGACTAGAAAAATAGAATTTATTTAGGAGGGTTAAAATTGAGTGATCAATTTTTAGTGTTTATAAAAGAACTTTCATCTAAAGCAGCTGATAATGCACTAGTTATGGAACAACTACTTTTTCAAGACCCAGGAAGCGCAATGGTTAAAGCGAGGAACTTCTTAGAGGAAATAGTAACTACTATATTTGAACTTGAGAATTTGAAAACGCAAGAAGTTCAATATAAAAGTTTATTTGACAGAATTGGATATTTATCAACTGGAGGATATCTTGCAGCCGATATTCAAATGAATTTGCATAGTTTGAGGAAAATTGGCAATCGTGGCGCTCATGAAACTATTCCAGATTTAGAGCTAGCGGTTAAGGCGCACAAGCTAATGTATAAAGTTGCATTGTGGTTTTATGAATCTTACTCCAAAGAAAACAAGCTCGTACCAGAATATGAATACCCAAGACCCAAAGATAATATAGCAGAACTTAAGGATTACATCAGCAAAATGTTCGGCAGCATTTTAGTTAAGCCTACAATCCAAGAGGATGAAGTAAGTGAGCAAAATGAAGAGTCAGTTCCAACAGACTTATCAATTGACATTGAGCTAGAAAGTGGCGAAAGTTACCTTATTGGTGAATTAAAACGTCTACAAGATTCATCAAAAGAGGCCATTGAAAGTGCACAAGCATTTACAGCGTTTAAAGATTATTTGCATGTAGATCGAAAAGTTCAAAGTGATCTTGTTGATATTCTTAAAAATAAAGAGGGGGGTACAAAATCAAATTTGATTCTAATTTGCGGTAGTGTCGGGGACGGTAAGTCTCATCTGCTTGCATATCTTAAATCTAAACATTCTGAATTAGTCAATGATTACTCGATTATAAATGATGCTACAGAGAGCTATTCACCCAATATGAATGCTTTAGAAACATTAAAGCTCTCTTTAATAGGCTTTACAGATAAACAAATCGAGGAGTCTGGTCAAAAAACGTTATTAGCAATAAATATGGGGGTACTTCATAATTTTATACATAATGACGAACAAAATGATTTTAATGGGTTAAAGCAATTTATTAATAAAAGTGGTCTCTTTTCACAACAAACAACTCAGTATTATTCATCTGATAATTTTGATTTAATTTGCATTGGGGATTATCATCCCTATGAGCTAACTGTTAATGGAACACAATCAGACTTTTATTCAGGACTAATGAGTAAAGTATTTGAACAAAATCAAAATAATCCATTCTATCAAGCTTATCGAGAAGATACTAAAAATAATATATATACGATCAGTCATTTTAATTATGATTTTATGCAGGATGTGCAGGTTCAAAATACAATTATTAAATTGATTATAGAAAGCATTATAAAGTTCAAACTCGTAATTTCTGCTAGATCGTTTTTGAACTTCTTGATTGATATTTTAGTGGTGGAGGATATGACACCTTACAATTTATTAGATGAGTTTACAAAATTAAATAATTCATTACCACATTTATTATTTAATCGAAAAGACCGTTCTTTCATATTGAGACATATGAATATGTTGAACCCAACGTATTCAATTCGTTCAAAGTACATTGATCAACTTACTATTGATTTATATACGCTAAATGATGTGGAAAATGTGGTGTGTATACATATTCAAAATACTAAAGGTAGGGAGCTACTTGGGCCTTTATCTAAAGAAACAGATATGCAAAATGCTCCTTTTTTAAAGTTTGCTGAATCAGTAATACTAACTGCATTTTTAACGAATGATGAATTTTACAAGTCTATAAGTGACAGCACTTTTGATTCATTTATTTATCGTTTGTATGGATATAATACAGCCAATAAAGAGATAATAAGAGATATATATAGTGAAGTTAAGGAATCAATGTTCAGGTGGAAAGGTTCTCCACGGAGAGACTATATTTACATTTCTAATGAGCAAGCAAAGTTTAGGCTTGCTCAAAAATTGCAGTTTAAACCTTCTATGCAACATATCCAAGTGAATAAAGGCAATGTGCTTGATAACTTTAATAATAAATTTACTGTAGCGTATGAACTTGGAGATAACAATGAGATTGCTGAGATAGAAATCGACTATTCCTTATTTAAGCTATTAAGAATGATTATGAATGGTTATGTTCCTAATCAACAAGATTATGAAGATTCCATAAAATTTATAGAGTTTATGGACAAAATGATGACTAATGGTGCTAAAAATAAAGAATTGCTTGTTCATATTCAAAGTGAGAAAAAAGTGTTTTTAATTTCAAAAGATGAATTTTATGGATTTATGTTTGAGAAGGAGGCTTAATAATGAGTTATACTTTAAACATTTATGAATTAGAAGAATTACTTAAACATAAAGTACACAAAACGGGTAAGGTTAATGCAATATTGCCTTTTACAACACATGCAATGAAAGAATTAAAGGATGCTTATTATAAATTAAGTGGCAACATAGTCCGGGAGATTTGTAATGTCAAATTGGGTAAAATAATCTCGGACCCCTTTGAAGAGAATCCGTTAATATCAGCTATAAAAAACGATATGAATTATGAAGCAACATTAGAAACTGATCTTGAAAGATTCTTACAGGATTATTTGTATGGATACACAAACGAGATGAAAATTACACATCCTTATTTATATAATTATTTACCTGAAGAAGATAAAGAAATCTACAGGAAAATATCCAAATTCACTGCTGATATTTTGGTGGGTTCCAATAGTGATGTGAAAAATATCTTTTTAATTAAGACAACGGATAATATCCTCGATGAACTGATTTTAAACAAGTTAGATGTAAGTTTAAGTGAAGAATCTATTATGATTTATCAAAATAAATTACCATTTCTACAAGATCTCTATTGTTCAGATTTAATGTTCTTAAGTAAACATAAAGACTACTTCATTAATACATTTCTACTCATAACACGTTTTTATATTTTTAACTATGTTTGTCAACTTTTATTGAAGTTTGATGTGTTCGAAAAAGCTGAATATAATCGCTCTACACCATTGTACTATGCTTTAGATTGGGAAGGGAATATTGGTAAACGTAGAAAAGCAGCAGATGAGACTGAAGGTTTTAAACGTGTTAGAGAAAAATCTAAGTATTTATTTGTTCATATGCACACTTTATCTCAATTAAGTTATAGTAATTCTAATCAAATAGATGAGAATTATAATTTCCTTCAATACAAAGAAATTTTTGAAAAGTTTGAGGAGATGGAATTGAATGATAAAGCAGATTACTTGCAGAGTCTGCAGGAATGGATCGAAAAATATAGATTAATATTTGATAAACGCGTCACTGAAAAAGAAAAACCATTGACAATACAGGAAGCGTTTCAAGTGTTATTTAAGAGTATTTCAGAAGGCATTTCGGAAACAGCGGCCAAAAAATTTGGTGGGTATATTGAGGACTTAGGTGGTAGTGACTTTTTAAAGGTTAGAGGGAGTTCGGGTACTGTTCTAAATTTAAGCCATGAAATGCTTATATTATTAACTGCAGTATGTGTCAAAGACTCGAGAATTCCGTTAAATCAATTATTTGAGGAATTCGAAAAACGAGGAGTTAAATTAGACCGAATATCCAAAAAAACAGTTATTGAGTTGCTTGATAGTTTAAACTACATCGATAAAAAAAGCGATAGCGGGGATGCACAATATGTTAAACCAATTTTATAATTATGTTACTGAATTACTTATGAAATATTTTAAAGATTCTAATCTTCGACCAGGTGATAGATATTATCTTCAGGTTGATAAAGAGGATGATGTAAAAGAAATTATTAGTTCTTTTAAGTTAAATAATCTAGCAAATCCATTTTGTTATCGCCACCAATTAGGTGGAGAATACGAAACATTTTTCTTTCAATTAGGAAATGTGAAACTTGTAATTGCAAATACTTCCGACACTGTAAATCCAGACTTCCTAGTAACTCTACGAAATCAAGTTGGTGACCAGAAGAATGAATGGGAGGGGGCAGCGTTATTCAGTATTGTATCTAACCCCTTGGATTCTATTTCGGGAGGGAGTAGTGATTTGCAAAAAGAAGGTATGCCACTCCACCCTAAATCTTTTGTAAAGAAGTTAAAAGCTGATATTGAAGAGAAAATAATTACTAAAGTTGAACAAATTATATTATTTGAACGAATGGATCAGATTTTAAGTGAGTTAGTTTTTCAACAAATAACCTTTTTTGATTTTGAGGAAATTTTTGCTGCACTATCAAAAGGGACAATTAATTCAGATGATTATAAACATTTTGGGCTTTTTAAAGACACTGATTTAAGTACATTTAGTATTAAAGAAGTCAAAAATAGACTTGAACGAAATAGAGAATTATTTGATTTTGTTAGAAAGTATCATGAGTTAGGCTTTGAGGAAGATCATATAGAAAAGAAAATATCATCTAAATATTCAAGAGAGTTAAAATCGAGTAATTGGGAAGATGTAGATTTTACAACTGTCCAAAAAGGCTATGAGGAAGCCGTAAAAGAAAAAGGTGATGCAAAGTTAGAACTAGTTGAAGTTAAAGTTTCGGAGAAGTTATTGATTTGGAATAAACCGCAAAAAGAAACAACAAATGCTGGAAATCGAAAACGTCATATTATTATATTCAATCCGGAATGTCTAGAGAATATTCAACTTACATGTAATTTTTCATTTGGTGGTGTAATTAAAAGTTTGGATCCTTCTAGTGTGTCATATGATAAAAAAAGTAAATCATTTGTTGATGTACATACAGGAAGAGTAAATATGACAATAAATATTAAAACAAAAACAAAAGAAGGTGCATTTTGCAAAGTTAGTTATAAACATGATGGGAAGGCAGCTCTTGGTTGTGAACTGTATATTGCGGTGCTACCAATCGAGTCCGAAATGTTTAAGGATTTTGAAACTAATTATCTTGTAGATCCTTCAAATAAAGCAATAATTTCCAATTTGGAAAGCGAAACGAAATTAATTGGAGATGGATTATACACAGAGAACATAGAAATAACCAAGCATGAACAAACTATAATTATATTAAAAGAATATCTTTATCATCTAGAACTTAAAAGCGATACATTTAATGATGACAATGAACTTTTGATATTTTTGAATTATAAAGATGTTGAAGTAATTGTGCCTGTTCTGTTTAAAAATGAGCATCCAGAAACAGTACCAATAACTACATCTAGAATTTGGAGATTAAAGAGGGAAGAAAAAAGAAGTTTTCAAAAAGCACTTTCAAGTAACAAGCTGGTCTTTGGAAACCGTGAATTTTATGCAAATCATGAACTAAGTACATATCTTAATTGGGAGCAGACATGGGTTGAACAAGGATTTAAAGCTGGAATTCTAGAATCAGGGACGATTATTTCTGTGGATATTGAGGTTAGCATTCCTTTACGTGAAGCCTATAATCGTTATGTAAACCGCTTTAGAGTAATTGGGAATATTCCAAGCTTAACATATATGGACGAATCATTAAGACAACTGGGTATTGAATATATATCTGCGTATATTAATGAAGTAGATAGTTTTACAGATGGTGTTGCAGCAGGGTCTAGAGGACTTGATATTTTCAAATTAGGTGCATTACAAGCGAATGAAGAGGTAATGTTTACTCCATTCCATCCGTTAAATGTTGCGTATCAAATTGAAATCATAAACTCTTTAAATGATGAAATTGTTGAAAATTCAGTACTAACTCGTTTACGGCCAGATAGTTTGGTGCCTTATATTTATCTAAGTGGTGACTCAGAAAAGTTATATAAATCCGATGTGCAAGCTGTTGCTACTGAATGGATAACATTTAAACCGGTAAAAAAAGTTAGTGTATCAGATGCAAATAAATATTTGGCTAATATTATCCAAGATAAATTAAAACAATTTGAAGAGCATTTTTCGTATTTATTTAATACTTACTCCAAATCACCATTAAAAGTAAATGTTATCAATATTGAAAATGATCATGAGGTAGTAAGAGGCATATTATCATGGATGATAGATACAATTAAGAAAAGGGAACTAAATTCTATAAGGACAATTGAAGTTACCATATATCGCGAGGGAAACTTTGAAAGTTCATTTGACTTGTTAAGTAAAGCCCCAACACCTCAAGATTTCCAAAGAATATTTAACTTGAATATAGATAAACTTGATGAATATGATTCAACAGATGTTTTACGTATTTTGCACCAATCAATTGTTTTCTATAAGAAGGAATCTACAAATGAATTTGAGTATGCACACATATCCTATTATAGAATGAATCTTCAAGAAAAATATGCTATTCAACCTATGACAGAAATGTCAACAGGGATTGCTTTAAAAGGACTATATTCAGTAGTACCATCTATGAAGGGGTTAGAAAATTATAAAAGTGGATACGGTCTTAAAAACTATAGGCAAAACAATAACGACTATCTTGTACAAGTAGCAAGTATGGTCAATGAGCTTGCTGCTAACTTAAAGAATGATGGCAATGATTCATATCGTAAAGGAGAGGTCATTTTCTCTAGGACAACGGCCGCAGAAGAGGCTTATCTTAATGCAATATTTTCATCTTCTCATTGGGTTACTTTTATTGATTCAAACTTAGATTTAGAGTATTTTAATAATCTAAGTGAGAATTTGGTTGTCATTCATTATAATGATCAATATTCGTCGTCTAATAAATACGATGCAATAACAGTTACAAATAAATCCGATCAATATTTTGAGGTCATAAAAGAATTTCTTAAAAGTAAAGAAGTTATCTCTACTAATGAGACAGCAATTAATACAATTAAGGCATTTAATACTTTTAATGGAGAGTGGTTGCTTAGGATTGTTGGAAGTAAGGGACATTATTCAAGGGAAAAATTAAGTATAATATCAGCTATTAAGTTTGCATTAGCCTACTTTGATCATTCAAATATTAAATGGGTACCAATATCGTTAGAAGAAATATTAAGAGTTGCTGGTAGCGTTAGCCTTAACAAGACGGAAGGGTTATTTACCACAAAAAATCTAGGTCTAAAGGGTTCTCATAGCGACGATTTATTACTGATGGGGATTGAGGAGAAAGATGAAAAACTCATAGTTCATTTTTATCCGGTTGAAGTGAAAATAGGAGTGAATTCTAAACCTGTGTTGGATAAGGCGAAGATACAGGTGACCAAGACAAAGAAAATCTTTAAAGAAGCGTTATGTAATAAAGATAAACCTTTTACTTCTAAGTTTTATCGTTATTTCTTTGCACAGCTTTATCTAGTAAATGCAGCTAAATTACATTATAGTGGCTTTTGGCCTGAAAAAAACTATGATATTAGCTTATCAACAGTAAGTAAACTACTAAGTAATGAAATGATAATTTCATTTAAAACTGATCAAGTGTTAGGGGAAGGTGCTGTTTTATCGTTTCAGACTAACACACACATCAGAGAGTCAGAATTATCTGATGCAGTGACTTACGTGAATTTACCAGAATCAGATGGATATACAGGATTAACTAAATCAATGAATGATATGTATAATTGGATTCAAAATCGTGAAAACGATTTTGTAAGAGAAACAATGTTATCCTATTTATATAATGTAGAAGATCGTGAAGAAGAAGACTGTCTTTCAGAACTTATTAGTAGTAAACAAAGCAAAGAAGATGTCATAATAGAACATGAACAAATTAATAATAGTACTGAGTTTATATACAATATGGATCAAAAAATTAAAGTAAATAAAAAAGATGATAAAGTTAAAATAGAACTTGAAGAAATTATTGAAGAAATTATTGAAGAAATTATACCAATTCAACAAAAACATTTATTTCAAGGTCAACAAGAAGATCAGAATGAAGTTACTAGAGAGAATATAAAGGATGATGCATACGAAGGAATTAAAGAGCAAAAAGAAATTTTCGATGATATAAATAATATTGAATTAAAGACGGTTGTAGTGGAGGAAAAAACTCAGGATCTTAATAAAATAAGAATATTAATCGGACGGGCTGAAAACAGTAATAAAGATATTTATTGGGAGTATGGTAATATTGGACTAGCAAATAGACATTTGCTAATATCAGGAAAATCAGGACAAGGAAAAACGTATTTTATGCAATGTTTGCTTTTAGAATTTTCTAAACAAGGCTTACCAAGTATTGTAGTAGATTATACCGAAGGATTCTTGCCAAATCAGTTGGAGCCTGAATTCACTAAATTCCTTGGAAATAAGTTAGAACAACGCGTAGTTTATAATGATAAGTTTCCTATAAATCCTTTTCGAAGAAATGTGAGAGAAATTGGAGGATTAACTCTTCCTGAGTCTGATACTGATATTGCTGAGAGAATAAAATGTGTATTTTCAAGTGTGTATAGTACCCTTGGTATTCAACAACAGAATTCTATTTATGAAGCAGTCCTAAATGGTTTAAATAAGTATGCTGATCAGATGGGCTTAGAAGCATTAAGAGAAATGCTGGAGGAGGATGGTAGTAATTATGCAAAGACCGCACTATCCCAAATTCGTCCATTCATTGATCGCAAAGTATTTGCACAAGACAACATGTTCAATTGGAATAATATATTATCCTCTGACGGAGTTGTTTTTATTGTACAGCTTACAGGATACCCACGTGAAATACAACTAATAATTACTGAATTTATCTTATGGGATCTGTGGAACTTTACTTTACGTTTCGGAAACAAACTAAAACCTATACCAGTTGTATTAGATGAAGCTCAGAATTTGGATCATACTGAACTGTCTCCATCTTCAAAAATATTGACTGAAGGCAGAAAATTTGGATGGTCAGGTTGGTACGCTACACAATTCCTTAAATCACAATTAGGAACGGATGAGCTAGCAAGACTTCAGAATGCATCACAAAAGATTTATTTTGGACAACCTGAACAAGAATTATCCTATATTGCATCTAATTTAAGTAGTGAAGCACAAGAAAGAAAGAAATTAGAAACAAAAATTGCTAATCTAAGGAAGGGTCAATGTATTATACATGGACCATTACTTTTGGAAACAGGGGAACTATCCTCTCAAACAGTAGTTACTGTGGATATTACGCCTTTAAGTAAAAGAATTTAAAAAGTGTGGTCACATTAAATGTGACCACACTTTTTAGTTTAGTATTAATATTCTAATATCATCTAGAGAATTTCTATCCCTGTACAGGTTTTCAAATATGAATAAACCAATCTCGATATACTTTAAGATCTCTTTAAATAAATCTATTGAGCTGATCTCTATTTCTAACTTATTAATAACAAGATGTTTAAATAAAAGGATTTCTTCGTCTGAAAAGATATCAGGTATCTCCCAGCCTTTTTCATCACTATTATTTGATACTTCAGTTGAGGATGACACATATCCTTTTGCAAAAGCAAGGCGAAGTACCTGAGGTCTATTAAGTGATAATATATCTACAAAATTATCAAGAGTTTTCTTTCCACCTGGACTAAGTACCATTCTCTTTGTGGACATAATTTATTCACCTTTTCAATTCAAAATAACCATCACGTATGATAGTATATTTAAGTTTTTCATTATATTCTAATACAAATTGTTTATATGAGTTTTGAGTAATAGTGTCAATATATTCCTGTGTAATTTCTGTATCAGTTGAGAGTATGATGACCTGATCACTTAATTCTTTATAGTATTTATTAATTAAATGATTACGATGATAGCTATCTAGTCTTCCTAAAGGTGTATCTATTAGCATTGGTAATGTGAATTTACTTGATTTAGTTAATGCCCAAATAAGTGCTGAAGAAATGATTTGCATTTCTCCCGCAGATCTATCTTGTATGCTAATTTCTTGGTTTCTATCATTAAATAAACGTATAGTATATGTAGAAATATCAAAATGAATACTTCCGAATTCATCTTGTTTTCTTATTAGTTCATTTAACATTTTTTTAAATTCATTATGAATGAATTCTGCTTTAAGTTTTGTAACTTCAGCAATATATTGCTTTGTAAATGAGATCATTGCATTGACTTGATCAAGTTGTGCTTGAAGTTGTTCTGTATTGGAGTTGGTATTATTAGTACGGGTTATTAAATTATCAATTTTAGTCTTATCTTCTTTTAAAACATTACTTTTGTTTCTTAAATTTCTAAGTCGCAGTTCTACTTCTCCAAGCATCTTTGTTAGATTATCAATTTGAATGTTCTCTTGTTCAATATCTATTGAATCAGGTGCATTTCTAATTTCTTCTTCGAATTGAGATAGATCTGATTGAAGCTGAGATATACGTTGATACAAAGTATATAATTCTGATTTTGATCTCACTGTCGTGTTTATTAGTAAGTTAAATTGTTGCTTATTCAAATCATGAAGTATTATTAAAGTTTCTTCAGATTTACTATTATTATTATTATTATTATCGATCCACATTTTCTCCCCATTGGAAAAAAGCTGTTCTTTCTGAGTTATTGTTAGTTCTGGTTGAATAGTACTATTGAACAATTCATGTAAGAAGTCTTTATAAGGAGAATAAGTATTGAGACTTCTTAGTTGTCTATCTCTTTCTTTTTCTTCTGAATTAAGTCTATTCTTTAATTGTTGAATTGGGTTTGACAATATATATAGATAAGCGAAATCTTTAAACTTCTTATCGAATTCAGTTTGATTTTGAGAAAGGGCTATTTCACAGGTAGTTAGCTTCTTTAATATTGTATCTCTTGACTTTGAGTTTTGTTGGATCTTTCCTGATCTAGATTGCTTTAATTGATTAATTTGTGATTCTAAATCAATTTTCCTTTGATTTACTACCTTGATTTTTTGGATGTAATCTTCCAACTCTCCTGCAACACGGCTAAGCTCTTGCGGTAAGTTAGCATTCTTTGCGCTCCCCATTGAGGTTACTACTTTTCTTTCCAGAAAACTTTTGGCATCATTTAGGTCTTCCAGCAATACTTTGTAAGTCTCAAGTCCACTTAGTTTCTGGATTGCAGTTTTCATTTCATCACTATTTTGTCTAAGAATAGTTTCTTTAATTTCTTCACCATCAAAAATAAAAAATGGAGCGACATGGTAAGGGATTTTTCGGTCAATAAATCGATTGAATGTATCAATATTATTAACTACAGAATGCTTACCGATATTAGCACCTGGTTTACGTATTGTAATATCACGCGTCTCATTAACCACTTTTTTATTGTGATCGAAAATCCATTTGATTTTTAGTTCCCATTCTTCTAAATTGTCATTTTCAATTATAAGTGTAATAAAACACTCTCGACCGCCTTCATCGAAAAAGTGATTGTTAATTACATTGGAAAATAATCTTCTATATTCCTCTTCCTTCATCGCTCGTTTACCAAAGAGAGCATAATGAACAGCTTTTAAGATTGTCGTTTTGCCTGCACCATTAAGGCCGCCAATAAGAATAATATTTTTGTTTTTCTCAGCTCTTGTACTTTGGGGGATATAAAGGTTTAACTCTTGATGTCCATAGAATGTTTTATAATTATTAAGTATTAACTTTTTTAATATCAATATTATCACCCTGATTTCTATTATAGAAATTAATTAGATCTATATAATCTGTTCTACGTTCATTTGTTGACTTATTTGAATAGTTGTTTTCTTCTGCAGCGCGTAAGAGTTTTTTTACTAATTCAGCAGAAACCCCGTGTTGCCTGCATAAGTTTTTTAATAATAGATTTTCCATTTCATATAGTTTTTCCAAATTAATCACCTCATTGGATTATTGATTATATATATCCCAATTCCTATATTTATAATAAGCCATAATACCTATGAGGTAAAGAAATAGATAAAAGGACGTTCATCACGTCCTTTTCATGAAATATTATAGATTGTGGAAAAACGAAATATCTTTAGTAGAATTAATATTAGATAGCGATATCCTTATTGTTTGTCTGATTTCGTTCAATGTTAATCCCATTGCTGACAGAACATGACTAGGCTTACTTGAACTGCAAGCTGAACCTGAAGAGACAGCAAGATAGGGGGCAAGCTTTTTAAGCAATAATTCATTATTTAATCCAACAAATTGAACACTTAGAATACCCGGTATTTTATTGTTAGTATCATTATTAAATTTAATTTTCTCGCCGAATTTAACTTTAAGTATTTCCATAAGCATTAATTCAAGTTCAGTTAACTTTATTCTTGTACTGTTCAAATTTTGATTTGCTAAATCAGCTGCTTTGCCTAAACCAATTATATTGTGAACGGGTAGAGTTCCACTTCGATAATTATTTTCTTGTCCTCCACCGTGAAGAAGAGGTGTGATTTTTGTGTAAATTTCCTTTGTCTTTTTTCTAATGAAAGCTACACCAATCCCTTTAGGGGCATGTAATTTATGTCCAGATAGAGAGAGAAAACCTATACCAGGTAGAGATTTTAAATTAATCTCCACTTTTCCAACTATTTGGGTTGCATCTGTGTGTAGAAATGTTTCTTGCAAGTGACAAAGTTCAGCTATTTCAAAGAGTGGGTTTAGACTTCCTACTTCGTTATTTCCCCATATAATACTAAGAAGAGTTGGATTACTGATTAGTTCTTTTTTAACATCTTCTAGATTTACCCGTCCGAAATTATCCACCTTTAGATAGTCGATTTTTGTGCTTTTAGTTTCCAGATAGGAACATGTTTCAAGTACAGAAGGATGTTCAACTAGAGATGTAACTATACTTGCTCTTTCGGCACCATAGTATTCCGATACACCTTTAAGAATCATGTTATTACTTTCTGTTGCCCCGCTTGTAAAGATAATCTCATCAGTGTCACATCCTATTAATTTCGCAACTTGTTGACGAGCCTTTTCAACTGCTTTATTTGCGTTTTCAGCAAGTGTATAGTATTTACTTGAGGGATTTCCGTACTCTTCTTTTAAGTAAGGAAGCATTACTTCAAGCACTTCTGGATGAATGGCAGTTGTTGCGCTATTGTCCATATATATCATTTTTTTATACACCACCTATAAATTCATAAGTGTTCGAAAGAATCGTTCACTATTTCCTGCAGCTTTATATTCTCCATTTAATTGTCTTATACCGCGTTCTAAATGAGCATTTAATAATCCAGGAAAATACTCTTCGTCAGAAATTATACGCCCTGCATGTTGGGTAATAAGGGCAAAGTATACATAATCAAAATCACCTGTTACTGTCGTACGATGTAAGGTAAGTCCTTCAGAAGATTCTTTATTTAACACTTGTACTTGTTCTTTATTACGGAGTGACATTGAAACCGCGTACCTGATTAATATATTTGGAGTTACATTTGTAGCAGAATGAAGTTGTTTAAGAGACTCTGCAACATATTTAGATGTTCGTATATTAAAATTCATTTACACCAACTCCAAATCGTATATATCAAAATAATGGTCTTTATTGATATCAATCATATTACGTGCAGTATTGAACTCTAAAGTATAGTAATGTGACAAATGTTGCTGTAAATCTTTGAATTGGGAAACACTTACCTCTGAGTCAGTTGCTAATATTATGACTTGTTCACCACAGTTTGGGATAAAATAGTTAATAAGTTCTCTCTTATGGTCTTGATCAAGACGACCAAGTAGAGTATCAAATACTAAGGGCAATTTCCAACCCGTTGACTTAAACATTGCCCAGATTATTGAAAGCATGAGCATTTCTTTTTCTCCGGCTGATAATCGTTCGTTTACCAAAAGTTCTTCATGATGATATATTTTTAATTCAAAAGATTCATGAGATATAAAAATGCGAGTGATGTAATCTTTTTTTCTAAAAAGACGATGAATCATTTTAATTGCTTCATTTTGTACTTGATCTAATTTTTTTCTTAATTGCATAGTTTGAAATCGTGAACTTACTTTATGAATTTTTTCTGCAAGAGCAAATGAATTAATTGTTTTTCTATTGTTCAGCCACTTTACTGTTTCGTGTTCTAGAGCAATCATAGTTGTTTTTATTTCTTCCGATAACATAAGCTCTTCTTGTTGTTTTTGCTCTATTGTTTGTTTTTTTTGCTCGATTAAAAGGGTTAAGTTTTGGATGTCATTAAGTAACAATTTAAACTCACTTGAATTATCATTGGTATCTAATTGTTGCTTTAATTGTTGAGTGCGGTCCAACAAGATTATGTTCTCATCATAGAGATTTCTATAATTATGTACATTAATCTTATCAAGTGTGTGATATAAATAATTAAATTCAGTTTTCTGTGCGAAAGAAGCTCTATGGAGAACCTTTTTATTTGTTGGTTCGAATACATCCATTATTTCCTTGTGGAGTTGTTTGCTATAGTTTTTATCAAAGTTCATTTGGAATTTTGATGAAAGATTATCAACAATCCGATTCAGTGTATCCGGTTCCAATATCGAGCCGATATATGCGTACGTCTCGATGCTTTCTTCTTCGTTCATTTGGATATTTGTTTCTGTTACGAGGTCTCGCACTAAATATAGTGGTAATAATTCAAATGTAAAATTTCTAATTTGATCATTATTTTGTTTTCGAATGCTTTCAAGACGACTAATTTCAAGAACAATATTGTCTCTATTGTCTTTATGTAAGCCCCCATGCATCTCGAAATCGCGTTTTTTTAGTATAAGAAATTCTTTTGTATTTATAACATCTTGATGTATTTCAACTAATTGCTTACTAATTTCACTTAATTTTATGCGTAGTGTAGAAAGCTTACTTTCTAAGTTTGCTTTGCTAGAATTTTCCCCCAATTCACTTTCAGTGATGTTAAGAGTATTTTTAAAGGTATGAAGGTCTTTATCTAAGTTAGTAAATAAATCAAGATTAAATAATATTTTAGCTGCATCATTTAAGTACTCAGATATACGTCCGTCTGATATGATACGTGAAATATCCTCACCATCAAATAGACATAGCTCAAATAACCGAGGAGGAATTTCTTCCCTTAATCGGTTTTGAAAGTTATCGGTTTCACGTTCATTTAGCAATCGCCCATCTTTATGAACTGAGAAGAATTCTTTTATCTTAGAGCCTTTCACAACCCAATACCTATTTAATTCATAGTTACTAGATAAAAAGTTTTCAACACTGTCATATTCAAGAATGATTTGGTATTGTGATTCATTTTCTCCTTTAGCCTTACGATTAAATAAAGATCCTATTCTAGAATAATATGCATCGCTTTCTGACATAAAACCATATGTTAATGAACCAAATAATGCAACACGAATTGATTCGAGTAGTGTTGTTTTTCCAGCACCATTCTTACCTCCAATGAGAATAACATTATTCTCAGGTTTAGTAGTTAAATCAATTTGATTGTCTTTGCCATAATATGCACCGATATTTCTTAAAACTATTTTCTTAAGTCGCATACACTAACCCCTTATTACAAATGTAAGAAATCTTGTCTTAGAGCCTTTTCGAATTCTTTGACAAGACCACGCCGGACTTTATAACCCGAATAATTTTTTTCAATTGCAATTAGTTTCTTCATTACTCCTAAGTTTACGTTCTCTTCCATGCACAAACGCTCTAAATCTGTCATTTGATCTTCAGCAAACGTAGGACGATCATTCTCATCCCAATTTAATTCATGACCAGTTTCTTCTTTATAAATCGTAGGTACTCGATCTTCCCAATCCAAATCATCTTCCCAATATTGTCGTATAATTTTGAGTTCATCAATTGAGATTAATTCTATCGTAGGATCATGTAGATCTTGTACTTGTTTCTGAGCTTGTAACAATTTTCTGAGGATTTCTTCACGCGCTTTAAGAGTGAATGGCCCAGGTCCTAGTTGTTTTAGTTCGCCGTCATGATCAATTATGATTAGATTCAGATCCTCTGCATTTGCTAGGTCTATGTTTTGTTCCTCCAAATATTTTCCAAGATCATTAATGTGAATTTGTACTGCCGTATTTATATCAATACCATCTAAATGATTGAGTAAGTATACTTGTCCGTTCATACGTTGTTTTTGACGAGCATTTCGATCATTACGAATATGATATAGGAAATTTCTGAATTCGTATAAGGGTACTAGCCAGCTTACACCGTTATTAATAAATCCACTTAGAGCTTTATCTTCAGTAACTACGGTGCAAGTCCAACATCCAAACCGGCTGTTTCCACAAGACCCAGCAGATTCTTTAATTTCTTTATCAACAACGAGTGGACATTCACTGTTAGAATCTTGATAAAGTTTCAGTAGTTCACTATTGTCTTCTCCCCAAGGTGATATGCCTTCTTGCAAAAGGTAGTTCCAAACATCATCTGTAGAAAAATTTCGAATAGGTGCAAATACATAAGCATTTGATAGAGTAGAGTGACGCATTAAGATTTTACCTTCAATGCTATGTTGCTTCATAACATTAGCTCTTGTTGCACTTTCATTGTCACGTACGCCTAGGACCATAATAACTTCCCCGAAATGAGATACTTTTTCTTTTATAAAACGATTTGCAGGTTCTATTTTAAGACGATCGGTACACCACCTGAATTTCTGCCGAGGAGAAGGGTAACCTTTTCCTATCAAAGAAGCCCAAAACGTTTGCTCAAGAGCCGGACGAATTTTATGCGTTTCAATTGGCAACCCTAATTCTATTGCTTTATCCTGAATTTTACCCAGTGTTTTTGTTATCTTATTTATTATTAGGGGAGTTTCAACTAATGTGTCAGAAGATATTATATAAACTTTTTTAGTAAGTTGTTCTGGTTGTAGTTCGCATAATGATTTGAAAATAGCTTGAACGACTGCAGTAGAATCTTTTCCTCCACTGTACCCTACAACCCAAGGACGTTCGTCAGAAAGATAAACATGTTTTATTAATTCAGAGGTTTCCTGATATTTATTATTTATTGAAAATATGTTAAGTTCCAACTAGATTTCCCTCCATAAATTTAGCTTCTATTTCACGCTCGTTTTCAGTAAGCTCAAGTTCAAGTTTAAATTTTATTAGATTTGAAGTTAATTGTATTGTCTCATTTGTTTTATTAATCCGGCCTGTTGGTCCGTAAGCTCGTCCGAGCCAATCTATTTTATTGTCACGATTCCAATCAATTTTCTTGAACTTATTTACATATTCTTTCCAAGAAGTTGGTTTATTTACATATAAGTAATGACCAACTACACCGACTGCTTCTAGAAAAACACCATGAGCAGCAATACAATTTTGCCGTAATTCACGAGGGGAAATTTCTTTGTTTAGTACATGATTCCATTCTGGTATAGAATCTATCAATAGTGTCCAAAACTCTGTTATGAATAAACGTTCTTGATCGGAAATTAATTCACCCTTTTTCTTTCCTATTAAGCGGCAATTAGTATTGAAAATATGATTCAGTGCAAATAATTTTGGAGAGTTCTTTGACAGAGATACTTTTTCTTTATCTGTATACCGTTCAAGAAGAGGGACCGTGTTAATTAGATCTTTTGTCAATAATGCAAATTGATCTCTGTGATCATAAAGAATTCCTATACTAGATGTAGTGTTGACTGCATGTCGATTTAAATCAGAGAAAATTTGTTGAGACCGTTGTAATCCGCGATCAAAGAAAAATACAACAGATATAGATTCGTCGCCTAGTTCTGGTGTTATCTTTAATGCTTCTTCAATAGCTGCTCTACGATGCTGACCATCATTTATAAGAAACTTTGAATCTAATGAAATAGTTAATTGTCCTATATCTTTATTTTCTTCTGATACTGGTACGAATTGCAATTCTCCATCTACGGACGCTGTAAGTGATGAAAAAACATACTCTTTAGGATTTTCTAGTATGTAATTCGTAATATCAGGTATTCTTGATTTATTCATTAGACGTTGTGCACGATGCTCAGGCGGAATTTCTTCTTCATCGAATAAAAAAATTTTTGGTATTAGACGAAGAGGACAAATTACGGTATAAAATTCTTTATTTGCTTGGATACCTCGAAGAGCAGGGAAATTGTAAGAGAAATTCAATGTAATCACCTCTATTTACGTACGTAATTTATTTTCATGATAACATTCAGTCTCCTCATAATCAATGTTGAATATTGAAAAGAATAGCGGAAAAAACGATTTTGATTAATGAATTTGCATAAGGACCTTTCACTTTAATTTATTATTAGTATGATTGGCAAGTTCGAACGGAAGAAATCGCATCTGACATCCCGATTACATAAAAGGAGAGTATAATTCTACTTTTTATTAAAAACCCGCATGTCTGCGATTAGAGTAACACAAACAATATCACCACCATGTTCATAAGTTATCACTATGGTGACTTAATAGAGATGGAGGTGGTATTTTATGAAAGCAACAGCAAGATTAAATAGAAAGACAGCTGTTATAAACATGATTGAAGTGCCAACCATTATCAAAGCCAGTTGCCAATCACTTTTCTCTTGGCTACAACCATTTTCTTGAAACTTAAGTCATTGTTTCTTTTTCATATCTTGTTCCCCTCCGTTTGATTCATTTCATCTAAGAGAGGGATGTACTATCCAAGTCTTAATAGGGGCTAAATAGGTATTACAGACCAGATAGAAGGGCGAGCCAAAATAGGCTGCGCCTTTTTTAAATTCGCTCATCTTTCCATTCCCCTATTTTCTCCTACCAATCCCACAAAGATCGTTTATACTTAAACGAGCTGAAAAAAATCGAAGTGGAGGTGACAAAGGATGGCGTATATGGTTCCGGAGGTTATACGGACGAGCGCGACTGCCGGGGAACGGCTATTGTTTCGGACGCTGAAGGAGCATTTGCCGAGCGATTATGTGGTTTATTTTGAACCAGAGATTCAAGGGAGCCGTCCTGACTTTGTCATTATAGGCCCCGATCTAGGATTAGTCGTTCTGCAGGTGAAGGATTATACGAGGTCAGACTTATTCGAGGTTGGCCGAGATGAGTGGCTGCTTCACGGTTCCGGCGGACAAATAGAGAGCGTTATGAACCCTTATCAAGAAGCTAGGGAGAGCATGCGCCATGTGGTGGGCGAGCTTAAGAAGGACGACAGTCTCATACAATGGGATGGCAAGTTTCAAGGAGAGTTAAAGTTCCCGCATGGCTTCGGAACGGCTTTTATGCGGATGAAGCAGAAGGATTTTATCGAATATAGCTTATACGAAGTCATTGCACAGCAATTTGTGCTTTGTCGTGACGAGATCGATTCGGAAGCTGAGAGCTTCTCCACCGATTCCCTGATTGAAAAGATTCATGGCATGTTTACGGCATGGAACAGCAAGCGGCACATTTTATCGCAAGAGGAAATTAAATCGATTCGCAATCACCTCATACCTGAGGCGAGGTTAAGCGCAGAATTTCGCCAGCCAAGTAATCAGAAGCATCAGGAGCAGTTTGTGCTTTCGCTTCAAAATATGAAGGTGCTGGATCTGCATCAGGAAAATATGGCAGAACAGCTCGGTGATCGCCACCGACTCATTCGCGGCGTGGCAGGAAGCGGGAAAACGCTTGTTCTCGCCAGTCGTGCCAAGCATCTGGCAAACCTTCATCCGGATTGGAAAATTCTTGTCCTTTGCAGCAGCATCGCTTTATCGCAAAGCCTTCGGCAAACGATCGACCGGAGGATGGAAGAACCGGAGGATCTGCTGGACTGGATTAGGCTGGAGGAGCAAAAGGAAGGCAAACCTCGCCAGCAAAACGTCGAAGTCTATAACTTTCATGAATGGCTGAAAAAAGCGCTGAATGCCCGGGATACAGATATCCCCTCTATCATTAGCAAACTTTTGAAGAAGGAAGCGATTTTTCCTACGTATGAAGCGATTCTGATTGACGAGGGTCAGGATTTTCAACCGGAATGGTTAAAGCTGCTTAGCTGCTTGCTTAATCCGGTTACGCAAAATCTGCTGCTGGTAGAAGATCGGGCGCAAACGTTTATGAAGCGCAAGTCGAGCTTGCTGCAGGACACGGGGCTTGATTTTCGCGGTCGGTCGCGTATTCTTTCTATTAATTACCGCAACACGGCCCAAATTGCCCAGTTTGCATGGGATTTTTATCAGCGGCATTCACTTTTCCAGAACAAGGTGAAGCTAGGCTCTACGAAAGGGGTCGAGATTATCCCTCCTCAAAGCACCCGGAGAATGGGTCAGGAGCCGTCGATGAGCCGGTGCACCAGCTTTCAGGAGGAGCTGCGGGGCGTGATGGCGCAAATTCGGTATTTGCATAACGACCATAGGGTTCCTTTATCTGAGATGGTCATTTTGTATCGCGTGAAAAATAACTATTACTCCTCCTATACGGATACGATCCGCAGAGCGCTTAAGGGACAAGGGCTAAAGGTGAATTGGATCACGGACAATGCGGATGCCGATCAGGAATTTAATAGTTCCGTAGATGCGATTAACGTATCGGATATTGACAGCGTGAAGGGGCTCGATTTCCGTGCGGTCTTTATCGTAAATGCCGAGAATATGCCTTTTTCGCTTGAAGAGGTCGAGGAACGCGAGGTGTCGCTGTTTTATATCGCTATGACACGTGCACTAGACTGGCTTTATATTTCCTACAGCGGGGATTCGAAGTTTACGCTTTATTTGGACGAGGTTCAGCAGAAGCATCAGGAGCAACAGCATGCCGTGAAGAAGATGGGATGAAGAAGTGGATCATTCCAGATGAAAAAACTGGCTGTCGAGATTATCTCTTGGCAGCCTGTTTCATTATATGCCCAGTATGGATGTCATCTCTAGGATATATGGACATAAGAGATTAGGAAATTTTAAATAGAATAGTAAAGAGGTGAATTCAATTGTCCAGCAGTATGACGCTGTATATCGCAGAATCGGTAAGCGAAGAGAAAATAACGGATATGATCATTCGAATAAATGGAAGAAAACAAGAAATAGCCGGTCAGAGACAATTTCTATTTAGCGCTGAAGAAGCAGTTATCTGGCTCTATTATCGTGATCAGCTCGATCTTGATCAAGAGGAGTACGAGATGTTCAAGTCGCAATATCATTTTGTACCAAGAACAGCTCTACATGCAGACATAAGCAGCGTTGATAACAGTGAAGCATTGGCGCTAACGGTATTAAAAAAACTATCAACAAACTTTGAATACTATGTTTTGTTGGATGAGAATTATCGAAATCTAAAATCGAAATCTAATACGAACATATCAGACTGAATTATACGGTTCCCCATATTTACTAGATGCCAACAGAGAAAAACAGGCTGTCGAGATTATCTCTCGGCAGCCTGTTTCAATTCAGTTGTAGATCTGAACATCATCGATATTGATTCGGCTGCCAGACGTACCGGATACGAGTATGCGGAAGCGAACGCTGGCATTCTCGTTTACAGTAATAGTCTGGACAGCTAGTGTAGAAGAGCTTGAAAAGGTTCCAGTTACATCCGTCCAGCTCGTGCCGCTGTTTACGGATTTTTGCAGCTTCCAGACTGCGCCTGTGTCTGTGCCGAAGGCTGCATGGCTTACTTTTACCGTTTTGGCACCTGCAGCATTGAAGTTCATCGAGATTGATCCTGCTGATCTAATACGAGCTGCTTGCAGCCCATTTTTCTTATCCGTGCTAAGGTTGCCGATTAATGCATTATCCATATTCCATGATCCGCTAGATAATGCGACATTACCTGCGGTATAAGAACCCTTGCTACCGCTCTCAAATGTTTCATTTAATATCACAGTAGAAGCAGCCGTAACCGTGACCGTAAAGGTTGTACTTACCGAGCCTCCGTTCCCGTCAGCGGCCGTAACCGTGATGGCAGCAGTGCCAGCAGCCAGCGGATTAATTGTGAGCTGTTTGCTAGCAACACTAACCGTTGCAACCGAGGTATTGCTCGATACAGCCGATAGGGTTAAGGCGTTGCCATCAGGATCGCTGAATGTATTCGTTGCATCAATAGTCAACGCGCCGCTGCCGACTGCAATGCTCCGATTCGCAATCGCATTGGCGACTACCGGCGGTTGATTGGACGAAGTGATCGTGTGGCTGCCGAGATTAGTGAAAGTATTATTCGCCAAAGCATCCCACTGTGCTGCAGCGTAAGTGGTTGTACCGGCTGTAATCGTGCTTTTGCGAACGAGCGTTTTGTCCGTACCAAACGAGATGCCTGCAGTACCGATCACATCGAGGTTTGTTCCATTCTTGCTCAATGTGACGGAATCATCGCCATTAAAGCTCAAATTATTGGATAGCAGATCGGCTTGCGACAAAATGCCAGCGGCCGCGCTTGGATTCGCTACTACATACACGTCGCCGCTGGCGAGCGTTCCGCTTAAATTAATAGCTGTTCCGACATTAGATGAGATAACGGAATATCCAGATAAGTTCAAGCTAGAGCCGGTACCGTTGTAAATCTCAACCGCTTTGTTGTTGCTGCTGCCTTCGATATATTCAGAGAAGAAGACTCCCGTACCTCCGCCCCCAGGCTCCCCACCTCCAGTGCCATAGCCGTATGAGCCAGCCTTGAACGTTGAAGGGTCATACCACTTGTAGCCCGCAGCTGGCGCAGACCAAGGCTCGCTTTGCGGCTCTGTGGATGTCTGTGGATTTTCTATCGCTAGAAGCGGCGTAGGTTGGTCAAGCGTAAGTCCGCTCACTTGATTCAAGCTCGTGTAGCTCTCCTGCAACGCAAGCCAGTTCACCACATTAACGAGAAGAGTCGCATCATCTTGCTCTTGAAAGCCGGCGTAGGTTGTTTTGGTACCGCCCGTTTCTTCCCTTTTGTACTTTGGTGTGGCGTCTTCTACCGGAGAGGAATCGCCAATGAAGGCAGCTTTGCCTGCGCCTACTTTGGACACTGCAGCATAAGGTCCCTCTGCAATTCCTCCTCCCGCATACACGCCCTGATCGACTGCCGGACCCCATTTTTCGGAGGTAGCAGGCAGGTATACAATTCCTTTAGCTTTATTAGGATCAATAATAGCGAGCGTTGAACCGGCATGCATGGCTACTGTAGAAACGCCGGCTGTAATATTGAAGGCTTGAGCTGGGGCTACAATCTGATTAGCCGTTACATTGCCAAGCGCGTTGTACCGGAAGCGGACTCCAAAATTAGAGCCTAGCCAATCCGAGCTGACTACGCCGCTCATCGCTGCGGAGCTGCTTTCTTCGGCATTCATTCCTTGTGCTGGATTGCTCCATGCGCCGCGGCGGTAGCCGTTAAACGCCTCCGAGGAATCCCAACGGTTCTTGTTGCGGTCAGCATTATAATGATCCGCTATAAAAAAGATACTTCCGCCATTTTGCACATATTGAAGCATCGCTGCTTGTTCCGTCGCCTTATATGGAATGTTGGCTTCACCGACGACGAATACATCATAATTGGAAAGGTCGCTTAGGACAATCGGCGTTGATTTACGCAGTTCCTTGACATCATAACCCTCATTTGCCAAAGCATTGCCAAAATCAGAGAACGCTCCATCGATTACCCAATCCGCTGCACCAGCTGTTTGAGCATGTGTATTATCGAAAAGCACTTTTTTTCCGTTAGCGGTGCCAACATGCAATATTTCGGGAGCCGGATCATTCGGACCCTCTGCATGGGCTTGTGGTACAAAACTGATACTGGAGAATAGAACACTGAAGCTTAGAGCTGTAGCTAGCAACAAACGAGACCATGGATGTCTAGCAATCATTAAACTCATCTCCTATCTAGTAATTTTTGCGTACCTTGTACACATGAACATTCTAGCATATGTAAATCTTTCCATATAATAAGGTTTTATGAATGAAGATAAAAGGGTTGGGAGAGTTGGTTACGCATCTCGAAGCTTTCAATCACTAGCTGGGATGGCTGTAATGAAAGATTTTTCAAACGATACAAGTCTTCCAGTGTTTATCCGTGTCGTTTGTGTATTAATTTTTGTTATAATAGATCTAAATTTGTCATTAAAGGTGTGGAAATATGCCTATCAAGCAGCGACTAGAAGATTATCTGAATCAGCATAAAAAACAGACGGTTACGTTATCTGAGCTGGAGGAGCTATGCTCGGATTTTTCCATTAGCTATCAGGAGTTGGGAGCTGTCCTTTTGGAGCTGGAGGCAGGTGAATCGCTGCAGATGGTGAAGGCGCAGGGACGAAACCGAAAGCAGCCGTCACTCGCTTATCACTATCGGATAAACAAGAACAAGCTCAAACGAGATATGCATAGGCTGCTGCAGCTAGCGAGGCTGCAATTGCATCCGCTTATTCGAATCGATGCTTATTATAGTCTGCCTATGGAAGCATGGCTGCGGGATGAGCCAGCAATCTGGCAGGTGGACGCATATTTGCGAAGGGAATCGTTGCCGCAGGAGCCGGTTCCTGCGCCTGAACGCAGCTTTGAACTGGTAGGGGATGAGAAGTGGATTACGGAAAACGGCGGCATGGAGCTGCTTGAGCGTATCGGGCTATGGGATTCGATGAGCATCATTTCGGTTGCAGACCCGTTGATGCTCGCCTTTAACCCGGAGCAATCCGGGCGAGCCGTGCAGTTGCATCTTATTGTCGAGAACAAAACGACCTATCAGGGACTGCTTCCTGTCTTGCCTTCTTCGGACTTTACTACCTTAATCTACGGCTGCGGGAAGAAGATTATTAAGAGCATCGAGCTGTTCGAGCTGCAGCTGCCCTTGCCGAGCGCTGAGCATTGTTTTTATTACTTTGGCGATATTGATCATGAGGGCATTAATATTTGGGCTTCGCTGAACGAAAGAGTGAGGTCGCTTTACCAATCAGAGGTTAGGCTGGCGCTTCCCTTTTACCAGGCATGTCTAGCAAAAGCGTATGTATTCGGCAAGGAAACTCACCGACGGGATGAGCAGGCAGCCGAAGCGTTTCTCTCCCGCTTTGCCGAGTCTGAGCAGCATATCATTCAGAACTGTCTGGCATACGGGGGATATTATCCTCAGGAAATATTGAAATCAGTGGAGCTGAAGGAGCTTTGGAGGACGGCCTCATGGAAAACATAGATATTCATCAGCTTACGAATGGCTTCAGTGACCGCATGACCAAGCTTGCTCTATTCGATCCCTTGTTTGAGCTGCGGGGCAAGCGAAGGACTGATCGACGGCAGCAGCCTGTCGATATGATGGAGCTGGGCTTATTGTCGCTGCTGTTCTTCTTCGAGCAGAAGCTGATTCGCAATAGCAAGGCTGGCATTAAGGAACTGGCACAGTATTTGTATCGAGCAACTAATAGCGTCTATGATTTTGGAGAGGTGGAGGCGGAGGAGCTTGCGCGGCATATTGTACAGGTGTTTCGGCCCGCATCCGGCAAGAAGCGGGATTTCTCGTATTTCAACTGGGAGACGAAGCAGACTGAGAAAGCGTATATCTCGATTCTTCGCGCGAATGCCTTCGATCTGAAGACGAATACGCAATACTATACGCTGGATGAGGACGGGCTAGAGCTTGTTTTTGCGACTAAAGAGTTTTATATGGAATTTCAATTATCCATTCATCAATTGGTTCTGCGCAAGCAACTGGAGAAGGGTGAGTTTCTTGGCGCCTTGCGTCAAATTAATGAAATGAGGGTGGATGTAGAGTCTCTACAGGAGCGAATGCAGAAGCTTGAGCATGAAATCAAACGCAACATCGTATCCGAGGAAACTTTCAACCGTTATAAATTGCTTCTCGACGACATTTATTCACGCCTGAACCGGGAAAATGAGGAGTTCGATGAGCTTCGGCAGTTTATTAAGGAAACGAAGGATCGTATTCAAGCGGAGGCTGCTCGAAGCAAGGATCAGAGGCCTTATGAGCTGATTTTGAAAATAGGAAATGAGCTGGAGTCGGTACATGGCGAGCATACGGTGCTGTTCCGTCAAAGCATGGAATTAAAAGCACATGCCTTATCCGCAGCAAAGGAATCTCTTTATTATACGGGGCTTAATTCCTTTAACTTCGAGCAGGATATAGCTTCGCTGATTTTTAGCGTGCCGCTGCCGCTTGAGAGCATGAAGGGGATCGTTGCGCCTTTATTGCAGGTAGAGCAATCAAAGCAATGGTCGCTTCTGACCGTTTGGGCGGAACAAAATATTCAAGATGAGCAGGTCGGCTCTGCCAGGGACAACAGCTTTATGGATCCTCAGACGGAGGAGCAGAGCGAAGCTTATGTAACAGAGCGGAAGCAAGCCTTTTCGTATTATATGGAATTATTGCTTGATCTGATGACAGAAGAAAGACAGGTAGATCTGTCGCGAGTCGTGGAACGGTTGAAGGAGCTTCGGAAGGAAAATATTTTTGAGAAGCGGTCCTTTTATGATTTCTGGCTCGTATTGCATCAGCGCAGTCCTATTCAACCAGGCATACAAGATTCAGCGGATATGGACAAAAGCCAGTGGTTGGAGTCTGTTATGGGCATGCTTGGTCAGCGGACTCTGTATGTGCGCGAGGCGAAGTCGTTATTGAAAGTGAATGACCGATTTACGATTCAGAATATGCTGATGTCATGGGAGGAGGATGAGAATGGCGATCGATAATGCTGTGGTGATGAAAGCTTTCCGCATGTATGTGCAGCTGGCTCGCGATACCTATGCAGGGAAAGAGCTGCTGCAGGAATATGTGGCAGATGATGTATTGCGAGGGATTGTGGATCAATTCGCGCGCGAGGTGGATTGCGTAACGGTGGTGGCAGGAGAACAGCTTTATATGATACCGGAGGCGCGATTATCCCCTTTTCATTTGAGCAATGATTATATTAAAAAACATTATATGCGAACGAATGCGGTCAATGCGGATCTTTATTTGATGTATGTGTGCATCATTGTTCTTATCGGCGCTTTCTATGACAGCTACCAGACGCTGGAGCCAACCCGAAGCTTCCTGCGGCTGGATGAATGGACGGAGCTGGTGAATGAGCGGATCGCCATGCTGGCGCAGCATCCGGAGGAAGAATTAAAGGCGATGGAGAAGGAGTTTTCTTACCACTGGACCTCCATTATTGAGAAATGGGAAGCGATGGATGATGTGAAGGAAACGGCGCAGCGCCAGAGCGGAAATACGATTAGCCGAGTCAGCTTTATCGATACGGTCAAGAGATTTATGCTGGCGCAGGAGCTCGTTCAGGATATTGGAAATCAGGAGCTTGCCTTGACGGAGAAATCTAAAATCGTTGTGCAGCGATATTTTATGGAACTGGAGTATAATCGCGGCGTTTTGGAGTTTCTCTATCAATTCGAGCATAGCAGAAAGGAGGCCTCCAGCCATGCCGGCAATCTCTAAAATTCGCTTTACGAATGTTGTCTATGAGGACGGCAATAAGCGTTACAACGACGAGGTGTTTCAGTTCGACGGTCATAATGGAGCGATATTGCTGGAGAATGGCGGAGGCAAAACCGTATTCATTCAGACGGCTCTCCAAGCGGTGCTGCCGCACAGCGATCTTGCGGGGCGCAAGCTTAAGGAGACGTTTTCGCTGGAAAACGGTCCGGCGCATGTGGCGATTGAGTGGATTCTTCATGAGCGGCCAAGGCGGTATGCGGTAACCTGCGTCACGTTGTTCTTGTCTGCGTCAGGTTTAGATTCGCTTCGCTATGCTTACGATTATGCGGCCCATGATGTAGATGCAATTGATGAGATTCCTTTTGTCCGGAGCGTACAGGGCAAGAAGAGGCCAGCCGAAAAGGGCGAAATGCAAGATTATTATCAGTCAATGACAGCTAAACGAATGAATGCTCATACATTTTCAACGATTAAGAGCTTTCATCAATATTTGGAGGAGCAACTGCAAATTATTGCAGCAGAATGGGAATGGATTGCAAAAATTAATCAGACGGAGGGCGGAATCGAGCATTTCTTTGATGAATGCAAGACGACGACTCTCTTATTCGACCGACTGCTCATTCCAGTTGTCGAGGACTCGATGTCCGGCTATTCCGAAGGTAAGTTTGCCGAAGCCTTTGAATCGCATCGCAAGATCTTCAAGCGGTATAAAGAGCTGAAGGAGGAGGTAGAGGAGAATGAGCGGATTTTGGCAGAGCTGGATATGTATGTGGCAGCCTACGAGAAGCTAAATGACAAGCAACAAACCTATGCGTTGCAGCAGTCGGAAGCCAAAGCTTACTGGCGCTCCGCCCATGAACTAGAGGATGCGCAGCGTAATTCGCTTTCGCAGCTTGATCAGCAGATGCAGCAATGGAGCAATCGCAAGGATCAACTGCAACGCCAGAAGGATTCCCTGCTGATCGCGAAGGAGCGTCAAGAGCTTGAGGCAAGCATGCAAATGGCCTCGCTGGTCGAAGACGACAAGCAAAGCGTGGATGATCAAAGTAAGAAGATAGATCAGCAATACTATTCGCTTCGTTATGCCGATTATCGTTCGCAAAGCTTGGCAGCTAATGAGGGTCTACGCTCGGCGGAGGAGCAATTGCTGCAGCTCGGGCAATCGGAGGATGAACGGGAGCTGGGAGCTGCCTGGGACAGTAATAACGGACAGCTGCGTTATGTGCTTGGCGTCTTGGAGGAGCAATTGAATTCAGAGAAGCAACGATTGGAGCAGGCCATTAAGGCTCATGGCGAGAAGCTTGCTCATGAGGAGCAGCGTTTGACGGAGCTGAAGATTGAACTGCGTGCTTGTGAGGATCGAAGCCTTGAGCTGAGGGCAAGCGAGAAGGAAAAGGAAATTCAGCGTACGGATATCTGCAAGGAGATTCTCGCTAATCCGGCGATGGAGAAGGTGGAAGACAAGCTGGCCTTCTGGATTGCAAGGCAACAGGAGCTGGATGAATGCAGCGTTTCTCTTGCTCAAAGAAACAGGGAGATTGTTAAACGTAAAAGAGAGCAGCAGGAGCTTGCAGCGCAAATACAGGCAGCTCTTCGGACGGAGGTTGAATGCCTAGGAGGCTTGGAGACAGAGCTAGCCTCACAGCAGCAGGCTCATCAAGCAGTGCTCTCAGAATTACGCAAGCTCCGCCCAGCCTGGGAGAAGCTGCAAGCCGTTTATGAACGACAAAACTCTATTGAACGACAGCTGGAGGAGGAAGCTGAGAAGCTGCTGAGCGACAAGGAGCGGCTATTGCAGCAAGAGCGTTTAACTTATCGTTTCGTGGATGATTATGCGGGGCAGGAACGTTTCTTTGCAGACTCCTTTATTGCGAATCTGATCCAGAAATGGTCCAATCAGTTCGCGGTGCTTACAACGGGTATCGAATATATAGAGAATATCCCATTGACGGAGCAGGAGCTGCCCTCCTCGTTGTGGGCGTTGACGCTCGTTACGCTTGAAGCGGATAAAGCAGCTCTGCGCAAGAAGCTTTCCTCCTTTGCGGCGCAGCTCCAATATCCGATACGAATCCTCTCGACGGAAGAAGCAGCGAGACTCGTTAAGGGCGATGATCTAGAGTCTATGCAGCTATGGGTGGAGCCTGAGCATTGGGCGAAGAATGCGGAGAGGGCTTCGTTCGAGCAGTGGCAGCTCGAAGCGATGCAGATGGCGGAGAGCGCTAGACAGGAGCGCATTGCGCAAGAGGAGAAGCTGACGAGTTGGCATGATGCGAAGAAGTTGTTTGCGCGCTTTATTCAGCAATATCCGTTTGAGCAGGTGCAGCAGTTGGAGAAGCTCGTCATCACGGCGAAGGAACGCGTTCGCCAGCTGGAGCGTGAGTATGAGCAGCTTCAGTCCTTGCTGGAGCAGGACGAGGCTGTCCTCGCACAAAATATGAGAAAAATCGAAGAGCAAAAGGATGAATACAATCAGCTTAGCCAGTGGCTGGCACAAGCTCAGAAATATATGAAGCTGGGTAAAGAAATGGCTGAGCTGAGTAAGCTGCTTGCGGACATGAAGGAGCAAGCTGCAGCTCTTGGCGTAAGGGCGGCAATGAGGGAGCGGGAATACGCAGCGCTGCAGGAGCAGCTTTCGGAGCTTAATCGTGAGCTTCAGCAAGTCGAGCATGAGCTGACTGGCTTGCGGGCACAGGAGCTGTATGCGGAGGTAAGCGAGTTTCTGCCGCTTGCAACGGAGCAGCGCCTTGAACGCTTGAAGGAGGAGAGACGTCGCCTGGTTCTGAGGAGACTGCAAATGTCTGAGAGCCGAAGAGAGCTGGAAGCTAAGCTGGAAGCCGCTAAGTCCAGAAAGGGCATGCTGGAGAACGAAATGGCGCGATTGCAATCCGAGCGGTCGGATTTATTGCTTGAGCTTTCGTTTCCTTTGAACGGCAAAGCGCGGATGGATGAGCTGCTCGGTGACATGCAGCAAATCAAGGATAAGCAAAAACGGCTAGCGAGTGAATATGAGCAAGCTTATCAGAAGTTTACGCGGCAGGAGGAGAGAGTGAGGCTTCTTCTGGAAAGGTATACAGCTCAGCATCGAGGTGAGCAACCGCTGCTGTTTCACGAGCGGTTGTCGTCTGTGGCGGAGGGGCTTGAAGCGGAGGAGGATAGCTTGTCGACAGAGAAGCGCGATCTTGATCGGCTTGGCAAGCTGCTTCATTCACAGCTTGAGAATATTCAGAACGCGATAAAAGAGCTTATGCCATTCAAGCTGCTGCATGGGTTCGAGAATCCTATTATTGCGGCAGATGACTTGACTGCTGAGGCAAATACAGAGTTCAGCTACAATCATGTCAGTATCGTTAAAGCGGTAACGGAACGGCTGGCTTTCTGCTACCAGGGAGTGGAAGAGGAAAGTGAACGGCTGAGAAAGGCGCGTGACCGATTTAAAGCTTTTGGCCGCAAGCATATTTTTAATGTGAAGCTGCGGGAAATGGCGGAGCAGGGCGTTGAGCAGGCTGCTACCTATGGAGAAATTGTTTCATTCCACGAATCGATGCAGAACCGGATTCACCATGCCAATCATATTGCCGAGGAAACGATGAGGACGGATAACCAGCAGCTTGAGCAATTTATTGTGCATGTCCATTCTCATGTGAAGCAGGTCGCAGTGGAGCTTAAGGATATTCCTAATAAGACGAGGGTGAAAATAGACAACGAATGGAAGCCGATTTATACATTCACCATTCCCGAGTGGGAGGAGCAGGACGGAAAGGGCGCCATTCGTCAGCATTTGGATTGGATTACCTCGCAACTGGAGAACGAAAAGTATTGGAATGACCAAGGACAAGCGCAGGATGCTGCGGTCAAAAAGGATTTGAGCAAATGGCTGGATACAAAGCAGCTGCTTCAGGTTATTTTGAAAGATAAAGCAATGAAAGTTACCTGCCGCAAGGTAACGAACGAGAACACGCTCACAAGGGCTGCCTATTCATGGGAACAATCGAATAATTGGTCTGGCGGAGAGAAATGGAGCAAGAATATGACGCTGTTCCTCGGGCTGTTAAATTATACGGCAGAGAAACGTCAGCATATTAAGTCTGGCATGAAGAGGCATCGAGCCGTTATACTTGACAACCCATTCGGCAAGGCTTCCAGCGACCATGTGCTGAGTCCGGTATTTTTTATCGCGGAGCAGCTTGGTTTCCAGATTATCGCGCTCACAGCGCATGCTGCAGGAAAGTTTCTTCAGGATTATTTCCCAATCGTCTTCAGTTGCAGGTTGCGTCAAGCAAGCGGAGCAGGCAAGCAAATCATCACGAAGGAAAAAACGATCAATCAAGCTTACTTCCGTGATCATGCACCCTTGTCTATGGAGCGCTTGGGTGATGTGACCCAAGTGGAGCTGTTCTAGCGGGCGCTCGTCCAAAGCTGGCCGTTTCAGAAGGCTTTAATTGTGTTTCTGCGGATGTTGAGAAATTCAATAAGTCTTTCTCGTTTAGCGTTGCTGATCGAGCTCTGTAGAGTAATCTACAGAGCTCTTTGTTTATCCGAAAGTTGACAAATTCTCTTCCTATGTATGGCTGCTGGGAAATACCGATCGAGAAATTTTTTATGCTCAATTAGATAGAAAACAGAAAATTTTGAAGATTCAGATAACATTATTGCAACGCTAGTGATGACAGATTTCATATTGGAAAATAAAGAACAAAAAGACCATCAGGGTTTTCATGAAGATCCCTGATGGTCTATCAAATCATTAGAGAATTAGTTAATAAATGCTAAATGCTGAAGCGTTCTGCGAAGCGCAACTGTCGCTTGGGCTCTAGTAACGGATGCAGCCGGCTCGAATGTACTTGCAGTGACGCCTTGCATAATGCCGGCTGCAAGCATAAGCTCAATATCCTTTGTTGCCCAACCAGAAATGCTCGCTTGATCGGAGAACGTAGACAGCTTAATTGCTGAACCGGTACTGGAGCTTGCTTTGTTCTCATGACTTTGAGCGAAGCTGATCGCTCTGCCGAGCATAACCGCCATCTCCTGACGAGTGATCGTGCCATTAGGTGCAAAACTGCCATTGGCGTATCCGTTAATTAACCCGGCATTAGCCGCAGCTGTTACTGACCTTGCATGCCAATCCGTAGAGCGGATGTCGCTGAAGCGATTACCTGCTATCGGCAGCGAGAGGCCTAATGCTCGAACAAGAATCGCTGAAAACTCAGCACGAGTGATTCGTTTCTCAGGCTGGAATTGCTGCTCCGTAATTCCGAGAACGATTTTTTTGGAAGCCATCGTTTCGATATCGGTTTTAGCCCAATGCTTGGATACATCGGCGAACGTCTTAGAAGCTTGTACCACTGTATATATGCTGTTGTGAGGAGACTTTATATCAACAATGGTTTTCCCGTCTTCTGTTCGAACGGTTGACGGTATGAAGCTTGTCTCTCCCGACTCTGGATCGAATACGAGCGCGGAAAGACGATTAGTAGACTCGGGTTTGGATAACGTTATTGACCGAGTCACATATTGTCCATTAAAATCAGTGATTTCTGTATACGATTCCGCGTTGCCAACCAATAAGCTAAAAGCAAAGGAATCGGTTACCGGTTTATAACCATCATCTGATAGGGACTGCTTAACTTGGCTCAAAAGCGTGTTGTCAGGTTTTTCAATCGTTAGCCTCACTGTTAGATTGCTCGTATTGACAGTATTTCCGAGTGCCTTCTTTAATGAATCCGTATGAAGGAGCTTGATCGGAAGCTCATAGGCAACTGAATTATTTCCTACGACGAGTACGGTCTCAGGTGCAGCGGTGTTAGCTTCAATGAATAGTGACGCAGGCAATTCAAGCTGCAGGTTATCCGCCAACTGACTGACCTTAAGCAATACTTTTGGAACAGTTGGTTGCTTTTGCTCTTTTTCAAATTGCTCTGCTCCCGCTTGGGCAGACTGAATAGCAGTCATCAGCTTGCTTACGTCAGGTTTTAATTGCAGAGAAGCTTCTCCTTGTGGGCTTGTTTTCAGATCAGACTGAATACTACCGGCATCAAGTGTAACAACTGGTGTACTATCAGCCGGTGCTTTTTCGGGTGGAATAGCACCACCACCTGGAGCTGGCCCTGAACCTGGTCCTGGCCCCGTACCTGACGCTGGTCCTGGTCCTGGGTTAACTGGACCTGTACCTGGCTCTGGATTAACTGGACCAGTGCTTGGGCTTGGACCTGGATTAACTGGACCAGCGCCTCCGCCTGAATCTGGCACTGGGAGACAAGCATTTTGTGTTGCAGGTACGAGCAATTGAACTATACCGGCTCCACTTGAGCTGGATTGTAGAGTGAAATCATTGGTCGATGGTATATAGAATTCCGATATAGTCGTACTATCGCCGCCATTTTCTCTAAGAACAACCAGTAGCTGGTTATCCGCTTGACCAGGTAGAATGTTGGAAATCTTGTGAGACAGGACCTGCTCATCAAGCAGCTCAAAGCTTGAATATTGATAAATACGTAGAATATTATCATTAATGGTATAAAACTTATTTTGATTTAGATCGAACACAACATCCTGAAATGCTGCAATCGATCGGACATAGGTCATATCCTCTAGCCTACTTTTACTGCTATTGAAAATTGTACCAGCACCATTAAATATAAATTTGCCATCCGGCGAGACGCGCATAAACGTTGACATCGAGTAGTCGCCATGATAAGGCGAGTCATAGTAGGCAGGCGTAAACTGGCCGGTGTTATCAATAGTGTAAGCAGAAATATCCCGTGGGGATACATCGGTAGTAATGGTATATAGTTTACTTTGTGACGGGCTCAATTGGACAAAAGAGGCATGTCGGATCATTGCCCTTTGAATAACCTTTCCTGTATCCCGCGAATAAGAATCAAAAAATGTCCATTGCCCCGATCCAGAAGTGATATATATAATCCCGTTGTTATCTACAGCAAGATCATAAGGATCGGTATTCACATTGAATTTTTCTTTCAGCTTAAGCAGGCTGGCGTCGAGAATAGCTATTGTTCCGGTTTGCTCTTCTTCCCACCAATAGGGACTGTGATTCTTGTGTATCAAGCAAACAAACAGCTCGTTATTCCGATAAAACAATCGCTCTGGTTGATAGTCTAACGTAATCGTTTTTATTTCACCCGTTTCCATATTAGAGGAGATGACCTGCTTGCTGTTTTTGAAAATCGCATAAATGACAGGTTGATCGGGGTGCTTAATCACCTGCTGCAATGACATTCCGAAATGGAACCAGCCATCCCCTGTAAGCGGAATTGCAGCTACAGTTCGATTAATAACGGGCTCATTATGGAAGCCTGTAATCGCATTGTCATTCAAGTCCCTGATTTTCATATCGGGATCAAATGGCTTGAAAGAAATAGTTACCTTATCGGAAGCAATTACTCGTTCAGCAATAGTAAGCGTAATTTTTTTGGAGAAAGTCTGGATGTTTTTAACATCAACTTTCCTGTTATTAACCATTACCTCAAATGCGGCTTGTGGGGTGAACTGGGTCCTGATATATTCATCAAAGTTCAGAACGAGCTGAGTGCCGGTAATTCTAGCTGTAGTCAATTTAGGAGGCTCATTATCATTAGCTATAAAATATCCGAAGTTCCAGTCTTGTCGAACGTTGTATCCGCTTGTGGATTTGACGTTTGATACTTTAATTCGGTAAGCATTGTGGGATACGAGCTTTGAAGTAGTTAATACTACTTTATTCGGTTGGAGGCAATCGATCAGTACGCCTGTAACGATAGGATTCGGTATTGTGGAATTGATAGATTGCAGCTCATAGTTTGCTATGTTGCTCAGTGATCCCACATTCATCGCATCATCAAAGGTTAGTTCAATAGCGGTTTCGGATTGCGCAAAGCCGTAATAAAGTTTGGGGCTTGCTGAATCACGAATACATGTTACCGTCCATTGCTGCGGTGTACCATCCTGCGCGGTAACCGTATAGACCTGTGGGCTAATGAAGTTAACGTTATCTGTTGGAGCTCCGCTTAGAGTTGCGCCTTCAGAGACACTAATAATAGGATTGAGAGAACTAATATCATCATCCGCCTCAAGATAGAAGGTAACCGTATGGAGAACCGGGTCTATGATGGCAGGTCCAGACTGTTTTTCCGCATGGAATTCCGTAATATCATTCATAGCACCAGGATCCTTGATCGAGCCGGAAATACTCCAAGGCTGGTCGACTCCGCTCGCTGATCTGACAGTATAAGTCACAGGCGTGGAAAAATCTTGAGGCACATCCACGGCTGGAGTCAGTGTTGCTCCGGGTGATACGCTTATAGCTGGAATTAAGCTTTGCAAGCTGCTGCCGTAACCAATTTCGAAGGCAATTGTATGTGATTCTTTATTGATAATGGGAGAACCGAGCATACCAGGCACTTGGAAGGTAACAATGTTATTTTCTCCATTTTCATTGTCTAACCCTACAGCCTTCCATGCGCTTTTTACGATCTGTACAACCTCAGCTTTTTGAATATCGTTTAGCTCCAAATCCTCAGCCGATAAAACAAAAGCATCTCGTGCATCGGCAAAATCAGAGGTCGGCGTTAAGTAGGAAGTCATGGCACGATAAGCGATTTGTCCAAGCAACGTTTTGCCATGACCTTGCAAACCAGAGACGTTCTCAATACCAGTACCAATTAAGTAGGCTGCATGGTTTGGAATACCGCTATTCGTATGAACACCGCCGTTATCATGCTCTGCATCCTCTGGCAGATTTACATAACCCTTCATATGCGCTGGCTGCGGTTTTAGACCACGGGCTGGGTTCTGAAGATCCCGCAGCAGCCGGCTTCCTTTAATAATACCGGTGTCTTCCCCGATTATCCAATCTTCCGAATCAACAACAACAGCCATAATATCAGCCAGCGATTCATTTAAGGCGCCGGATTGGCCTACATATTCAAGATTCGCAGTGTACTCGATAACGCCATGTGTCATTTCGTGGGCGACCACATCAAGTGCACAGGATAAGCATTCGAAGGTACTGCTTCCGCTGCCATAAATCATTTGGTATCCGTCCCAGAATGCGTTATCGTAAGCACCAAAATTAACAAAGTTAACGATAGAGGATCCATTGTTATCGAAGCTGTTTCGCTGCAGTTGATTAAAGTAGAAGTCGTAAACTAAACCGCTGTTGTAATGAGCATCTACCGCTTCAGGATCATTAAAGGTAGTGGAAGAGTTTGATATAGGACCGTTAAAATAACGCTGAAAATCATAAGTAGCAATGACGCCGCTATCTCGATCTGCTTTGTACATCGACTTCGTTTTATCCAGAAGATAGTAACGACCGTTATCTTTGGTTACGTTCAAGGTTCTAGTTTCATTATAATAGCCTTGCCCCGTCCCAATCTCGTTTGTAGCATGGACCATTTTGCTGAATTTTTTTAAGATAGTGCCTGTATTGGCATCTACGAATCCTACCCAGCGGTCAAATGACGGGTTGATATATTCGATTTCGATGCGATAGGCAAGAACATATGAGTCATTAAATGGATAAATGATTAGCTCGGTTTTTGGTTCATCCAGTTTTCTTGGTCCGAAATTTCCACCTAGAGAAATGGTTTCGCCTATCGTGCTTTCGATCTCTGCCTTTAAGGCGTCGATAGCTTGATTGGAATCAAGCGAGGGTGCGATGTCTAGCGTTAACTGGCTTAGTTCAGGAGAGGACTGATTGGTGATGGCGTATATTTTTTGACTTGTATCCAAATGTGTGCGGATATACATGCCATAAACGGGTATTCCTTTGTAATGCTGCTGAAGGAGGTAATGCTCATTGCCTTCGGAATCTTTTTCTTTATTGACTACTTGCAGGTCACTCTTAGGCTGCTCAAAGCCGAATAGATTTGTCTTAGAGGAAAAATAAGAGATCATTTCAGAGTTAGAGCTAATTTTACCAGAGAGATTTCCTTGCAGTAAGCCCGGCGGTTCAAGGGAGTCATTAGGAGCACTCGGAGAATCGCTGCTGATGAGAGAGGAATTATCTGCGGAAATAATAGGATTACTTGCACCAACTAACGTTAGAACGAGAGAAAGTACCATTAGCAGGGCGATTTTTGGAATAAAACGCGACAACGGTTAACAGCTCCTTTTTTTATAGAAAATCATTAATTAAGAAAACTAGGTAAAATTTACTAGTATTCTATCACTATATTATAGAGATGGTAGTATTTCAACGGATAATTTCAAATATTAGCTTTGTTTAAGATTATGAAAAATGAGGGATAAACACTAGAGTTTTAAGCCGAAAGAAAGTTGACAAATTCCTTTATCACCAGCAAGGACACAATTCATTCCAATCAGGCATCAGCCAAATGGGGATACTCTGTCTTCATTGTGATTCCCATCATGCATAATACGATTCATAAAGGATAATGCTGGAAGCTGTCGAATAAGTTGCATGATCTATAAAACGATTATTTGCTAATCATTCCTGATTGAATTCGTATGGGAGAGCAAACGATGAATCAACCGCGCAAAATACTTATTGTTGAAGATGAGCAGGATATTTCCCGTGTCATCAATGATTATGTAACGATAAACGGCTATGAGGCACTTATTGCTGAAAATGGGAAAGACGCTTTGCGTGCTCTAGATAGCTGGCAGCCGCATTTTATTGTTTTGGATATTATGCTTCCGGATGTGGATGGCATTGAGCTTTGTCGCCAAATTCGCCAAAAGAGCCACACCCCCATCCTTATTCTAAGCGCGAGAGGCAGCGATACGGATAAGGTTCTTGGCCTTGGCTTTGGAGCGGATGATTATATGACCAAGCCGTTCTCTTTGAGCGAGCTGATCGCTAGAATAAATGCCCATTTACGTAGAATGGACAGCTTCGGAACGCCGAGCCCTCAAGAAGACCGTCTGAGCTTTGGCAATATCGTGATCGACAAGAAGGCGTATAGGGTAACGGTGGATGGCAAGGAGATCGCTTTGTCTGCCAAGGAGTTCGAGCTGTTATTTTATTTGACTAAGCATAACAATCAAGTGTTCTCCAAGAGTCAACTGCTCGATGCGATTTGGGGCTACGCGGAGTATGGAGATGAAAGCACCATAACCGTCTATATTCGCAGAATACGAGAAAAGATCGAAGCAGACCCTTCAAACCCTTCCTATATTAAAACGGTTTGGGGTATAGGATATAAGTTTAGCCTAGATGAAGCGTGAGATAGGAGAAGCTGATGTATTTAAATAGTTGGTTTAAAACGTGGTTTACGGCCGTATTTATTTGTCTTGCTATCATAATCGGCTGTGGTGCTTCCTTGGTTATCGACAGCTATAGGAGCGAGGATAAGGCGGATTCTGTTTTCGTCATTAATCAAGTACGTTTAAAGGTTAGCGAAATCATGTTATATCTGGAACGGCATCATGCTGAACTGCAGGATGAAACAATTGGCGCTGCTTTGCAAGAGATGAGTAAAGCTAACGATCTATCCCTCTTGTTTGCGGAGCTGGACGGCGGCATTCGCTTCAGCACCTCTTCGGGCAACAATGCCAAATCGAAAGTTGATGTTAGAACGGCGCTTCACTATGATTTATACACCTCTAAAGTACAAAAAAATAAGTTTAAAATTGCTTTTCCAGTAGTAGATGAACAAACAAACCAACAAATCGGAAATGCTATTTTTACAATACCCGCAAGCATTATCGAGAATGAACAAGCCCACGAGGTACCGCTTATCCGTATGATTATCATCCTTTCGATTATGATCCTTTTAATCACCCTGCTAGGCTTACTTCATTTTAAAATCAACCGCCATATAATCCGTCCCGTTCATAAATTAAAGGATCATTCTGAAGCGATTTTGAAAGGCGAATACGAGCAGAGGGCCGAGTATGGAAGATTGGATGAGATCGGCGAGGTTTATGCGGTTTTTGACCAAATGCGTTTGGAAATTAAGTTCTTGAGCGAGCAGCGGGCAGAGCAAGAAAAAGCACAAAAAGAGCTTATTGCTAATATTTCGCATGATATTAAAACGCCGCTTACAACGATCAAAGCATACATCGATGCAATTCTCGAAGGCGTAAGTCCCAATATGGAATCGGTGATGGGATATGTTGAAGTGATGCAGACGAATACGGATAAAATGGCGCGGCTTGTAGAGGACCTCCTCCTGCATGCCTTAAAGGAGCTAGGCCAAATATCTATTCACCTGACCGAGCAATACAGTCAAAGCATGCTGTCGACCATTATCAAACCGATTAGTCATTATGTTCGCTCTACGGGTGTAGCTTTCATAGAGCCGCCGGAAATTGCGAATGTGCTCGTTCAAGTTGACGCTAATCGTATAGAGCAGGTTATTTCCAATCTCGTTGCGAATGCGTTAAAGCATACGACTGCGGGCGATTCGATTCGGATGAGCGTCGAGCTTGAAGAGGGGAGCCTGAATGTAACGATAGCAGATACAGGCAAGGGAATTCTTCCGCAGGACATGCCGTTTATTTTCGAGCGTTACTTCAAAGGACAACAAAGTACCAAGCCGCAGCAGGAGGGGAACGGGCTGGGGCTTTCGATCTGCAAGCACATCATTGAGGCGCATAGAGGAACGATTTCTTTTAAAAGCATAAAGGATCAAGGTACGGTATTTCGTTTTTCCATTCCCATTTGTTAAGCAGATGCTGTAATACTTTATTAATAACTTGATAAGTATTTATCTACAACGGCCCCTTACAATGACTAGATAACAGCAATAAGGGAGGGCTTAGCGGTGTCCAAAAAAGCAATTATTCGCGCAGCGAATCTATGCAAAACCTATTCGACCGGAAGCGAGCAGTTTCATGCGCTCCGCAACATTGATTTAGACATTTATGAAGGAGACTTTACCGTCATCATGGGCAATTCGGGCTCCGGGAAGTCGACGCTGCTCTATCTATTAAGCGGACTTGATCGTGTAACGGCTGGCGAGGTTTATTTTCGAGAGCAACGCATTGACCAATATAACGAGAAAGAGCTGGCGCAATTTAGAGCGAAGAAAATCGGTTATATTTATCAAAGCATTAACTTGGTGCCCGACCTTACATTGTTCGAAAATATCGTAATGCCCGGTTATGTTGCGGGCTATCGCAAAAGTGAATTGAAGAGCAAAGCGCATCTCCTATTAAAGCAGCTGGATATCGAGGCATTAAGCAATCGCATGCCAGCGCAAGCCTCTGGCGGACAGCAGCAAAGAGCAGCTATATCCAGAGCGCTAATTAATTCACCTGACGTTATTTTTGCAGATGAGCCTACGGGGAGCTTGAATTATGATCAAGGCGTGGCAGTGCTCGATATTTTAACGAATATGAACCGTCAAGGCCAGTCGGTCGTCATGGTGACCCACGATATTAAAGCAGCTTGCAGGGCAGACCGGCTTATATTAATTAGAGACGGCAAAATAGGCGGCATCCTATTGTTTGATAAATATGACCAAGCGAATATTTCGGAACGCGAGCATATCATTTTCTCCTATGTGGCGGGGAAGGAGTAAACGATATGTATGCCGTATGGTCGCTTTGTTACGCTCATTTAAGGAAAAAGAAGCTGCAGAACGGGATAATCGCTTTGTTAATCTTATTATCTACCCTGCTTCTTGCTACATCCGTTACAGCCATTTCAAATACTAAAAATGTGTTTATGGATATTCATCGCAAAACAAATGGCGCCCATCAAGTATTGACGTTGACGAATCAGCTGCATGACCCCCAAATGGTCAAGAGCTGGTGGGATAAGCAGGACGGAGTGCGAGCATCCGAGCTGCTGCCGTACAGAAATTTATCGGGAGCAACCTTTCAGGGGAAAGAAATTGCGAATTTGTTTTTGTTTATGATGAATACACCAGCGATTCCCGCGCAGGTAGAGAAGTTTGTTTTTGCGCAGGGCAACGAAGGGCTAAGTCCCGAGCAAGGGAGCATATGGATCCCTGCTTCGATGGCAAATACCAATGCAATTACGGTCGGAGACAGCATTGGATTTAAAACGGGCGAGCAGTTGTTTGAGCTTAAGGTATCAGCCATAGTGGTCGATATTCCATACGGCGGTCCCTTTTCAACCAGTGCACGGATTTGGATGAACAGCGCGGATTATCATAAGCAGCTCGATTCGATGCAGGGCGAAGACATGTTTATGCTTGGGCTCCGTTATGATGACTATAGTCAGCATAGCCGTTATTGGCGAAGCTTTGAGGATGCTCTTGGCACTCCTTACCTGGAATCCAAAAACGATTTTGAAGCGATCTCATCTTTCTATTTCATTATTAATAAATTGATAGGCTTTGTGATGATTTTTGTGGGCATCATCATGATGCTCGTTGCGTTATATACGATTGGATTTACGATTTCCGATGCCATTCTGTCGAATTATAAATCGATTGGAATATTAAAGTCATTGGGGCTGTCCTCCAAAAAAATGATCGCTATTTATGTGATGCAGTATGCGTTTCTTTCTATTGTTTCTATTATTCCGGGTTTAGCGGTCAGTCATTTTTTATCGAGAATGATAGTGGAAAGCTCGCTTTCATATTTAAAAGCAGGAGATCTATGGGTAACGATGCAAGGAAATGATAAAGCTATGCTGGTCGGAGTCGCTGTATTTATCGCCGTTCTGCTTTGCGTGCTGGTCTATGCAAGCAAAGCGCGTAATGTACAGCCGATGCAAGCTATTCGGTATGGCATGTCCGAAATGGAAAACAATAAGATGATCAAACGGCTTCAAGTCATAAGCGGTGCAAAAAGCGTCTTTGAGCGATTGCCTGTCCCCGTCGTTATTGGACTAAGACCGCTTTTGAAAAATGTGAAGGATTCCGTCCTCATCGTCGTGCTCACAACGATTACGTCAGCGGTGCTGGTTTTGGGGTTTGTTTTGCTAAATAGTATCTTTGCTATACAGCAAACGGCCCCATTGTGGGGATACGATTCCTCTCATGTTGCAGTGACGATCTTTAACAAGTCGGCTTTTTCACGGGCGGATTTGGAGAAGGAAGTGCTGGCTGATCCAAGAATCAAAAACATCGGATGGATGAGTTCGCTGAATGGGGTATTTGCTCCGGATCAGATGACGGGCGCTGAACGAGCTAAGCGCGAATCCATAAACGGGAATATAGATGTCCTTGACGGAAGCTTTGAAAATATGGGGATGGCTGTCTTGAAAGGGTATAACCCGCGGAACAGCAACGAAATTGCGCTTGGCGTCAACGTTGCCAAAAGTCTTGATAAGGATGTTGGCGATGTTGTAGACGTGTATATTGAAGGACATAAGCATACTCTTACCATTACAGGTGTTTACCAAGCCATAGCGAACATGTCTTATTCAGCAAGAATTACGGCGGATGTGGTTAAAAAATACAATCAAAATTATAATGCAGCGGAGCTCTGTTTCATTAATTTGGCCGATAGTAAGCTAGCAGATCAAATCGTTCAGGAGCTAAATACTAAATATAAGGATTCTATTACAGCGGTTACCCAGCAGACTTTATTGGATTCCGTCTATAAGGACGCAGCGACAATTTTAATTTTGCCAATGAGTATCATGGGGCTGTTGTTTGTTGGAGTTACCTTCATGATTATTTATAGCATATGCCGGATGAGCATTATGAAGGAGAGCAAAACCTACGGGATATATAAATCTATAGGCATGACTTCGAATCAAATTAGAAAAGCCATCTCTGCAGGGATCGCAGCGTTATCTGCAATCGGAGTTGTGATCGGGATAGTTGTAGGTGTTTATGTGCTTCCGATTATATTGTCTGACCTTTTTTCGAGTTATGGCATTGTGCAACTGCCTCTAATTATGGAATGGGGAGGAATCATAGCAGTTGCTTTGTTTAGCGTAATTGCAGCTGGCCTTGGTTCATGGTTATCGTCAAAAGTGATCCGTCAAACATCGCCTAGAGTACTTGTTGTCGAATAACGATAAGGCCGAGCCTCGTTTTTACGTGAGGCTCGGCCTTATTTACACTTGCTTTTAAATGATCAGGATTTATCGGCTTCAATAATCGTCTTAACTTTTTTCATCGTATCGGTAAAATCAACGCCGTCATGATTCCAGACGATTACATCAATTTTTCCCAAACGATAGCGCTCCTTCGAATTCTTCATCTATTGCTTCTAATAAAGTGCATATATTGCTAAAATGTTTCTAAAAGAAACCAGCTGGGAGCGAGCCTATGATTCTCTATAAGCATTCGTTGAATTCATTTTATAATGATACGGATATTCAAAGGTATGTCGATACGGAAAATGCGAAGCAAAGGGTATCAATCCGAGATGATTTTGAACGCGATTTTGGCAGAGTTATTCATTCGGCTGCGTTTCGCCGCTTGCAATCCAAGACGCAGGTTATAGGGATCAGCGAAGGTGATTTTCATAGAACGCGCCTCACGCATTCTCTTGAAGTATCTCAAATTGCTAGAGGAATTGCCACAACCTTAAATGAAAAAAATAATATATTCAAAGAGTCGGAAAGCAAAATCGACATCTCGCTTATAGAAGCTGCCGCTCTAGCCCATGATTTGGGGCATCCGCCCTTCGGACATCAAGGGGAGCGCGCTTTGAACAAATGCATGAGTGCATTTGGGCTTAACTTTGAAGGCAATGCGCATACGTTTCGGTTATTGACGAATAGAGAAGGGGAATTGGAAACGGGACTGGATCTAACAAGAGCGGCATTATTGTCCATTTTAAAATACCCTGCCAGCATGAAAAAAGTTAATAATCCAGAAATAACGGGAAAACCGCCCAAATGCAGTGTGTTTGAAGAGGACGAGCCAGTGTTCGAGTGGGTGACCCAATGCTTTGCGCCGGAAGAGAGGGCCTGCTTCATGGAGGTCACTGATTTTCAAGCGGGCAAGCATCGGAAAACGATAAATAAAACATTCGAATGCTCCATTATTGAATTAGCTGACGATATTGCTTATGCGACCTACGATTTGGAGGATGCTTTTAAGCTGAACCTGATTCATGTAGATCATTTGAGCGAGATCGTTGAACGGCATAAGTCCATTTCATCAGATAGAATCGGAGCAGCCCTGCGTATCTTTACGGAAAATAGCGGTTATAAAAGTAAAACGAAGCCGTTTTTCGCGGATTTGGTGTCCGGTTTCATCAATGAGATTGATATCATAGAGCCGCAGCCTTCTTTCTCCTCTAATCGATTGCGTTACAAAGCGGTTATTGCTGAGGATGCGATGCAGTTATTAGAGGATTTGAAAAGTTTAGTTATAGATCATGTAATTTTCTCTCAAAAGGTTCAGACCTTTGAATGGCGCGGCGGCAAAATAATCGAGATGCTATTCGACGCGATGATCAATGATAAGAATCTGCTTCCAGAGGATAGAAAACGAAGATGGCATGGATCATGCGACAAAGTGAAAGCGAGGCTCGTTTGCGACTATGTAGCAGGAATGACGGACACTTATGCGTTAAAAATGTATTCCCGTTTATATGAAGCTGCGGGCGGCAGGCTGTTTGATATTTAATTGTGAAGCAGCAGTGAAAACTGTTGCTTCATGTAATAGATGCAGAGCATTACAACACTTAAAAATAGTTATTTAATTTTTTTCGAAAAAAACTTGCAATACTGGGCGAGTACATGGTATATTCTTATTCCGGCCAAGAAATACACCGGAACGAAAGAAAAAAGATTGCTCTTTGAAAACTGAACAACGAGTAATAACTGCCCTTGCAATTCTAGCGAATTGTAAGAAAAAGCGATAAAAAGTAATGAGCATTTCAAACACATGAAGCTTTTCTCTTCGACATCGCGTCGAAGCGAAAACTTCCATTTGGAGAGTTTGATCCTGGCTCAGGACGAACGCTGGCGGCGTGCCTAATA
>NZ_JBXCIW010000031.1:0-54874 GCF_056786335.1 Paenibacillus sp. Y280 | reverse complement strand
GGAGTTCACCTCATAGGTGTATTTTGAAAACAGCAACAAACGAGCTGTTATCTCTATTTTACTCCATAATACTCTTTCAATCTATGGAAATCAGATATTTATATCACGGATTCAGGAAGTTGTTAGTTAGTATTTAATAAAAATATTCAACGAGTGAGTGTAGACTGTGAACCAGTTCGCTGTGATAATCTAATAAAAGGAGAAATTCAAATGACATTAAAAGCTGAAAAGTTAACGTATCAGAACGCTGACATTTCTGGTTCGCGGTTCGAAATGGTTATTTATCTAAAACACCAATCTACATAGAACTCTCATCTGACTCTAAGCAAAAGTAGAGGAAATAATGAATTGAGAATGGGTGATTATTATGGAGTTAAAGACTCAATTAAGTGAACTGAAAGATTTCACGAAGGAAAAGCTTCTAAATCAAAATGTAGACGAAATCATTAATCATATGCTAACTAACATTGGTTCGACTGATTCAGAGCTAAGAGATGTGCTGATTTACTCCACTTTTGCAAGATGGATTAATAATGATTACTTAGATGTGAGGCAACTTCAGCATATTTTAAAAACCTGTGTAGATTGTGAACATTTATTTTTTCGAATTTGTGAAACAAATAGTGATTCGGTGTTTACTCGGTCATTTTCTTCCTTGGTTATTGGTGCTATTTTACTTAAAGATATTGAACTTAATTTCTTACCTGCAAGCACAATTCTAAATGTATTTGAGAGTAGTATTTCTTATTTGCGTCATGAGAGGGATACGAGGGGATATGTAGAAGGAAAAGGTTGGGCTCATAGTATAGCACATGGAGCTGATTTGTTGGTTTCATCAATAAGACATCCCCAATTTGGTAACGAGCTTTTTTCGGATTCCCTTGATACCGTACGTCATTGTTTAATCAGAGGAACAGTCTATGTGGATGATGAGGATGAAAGGCTTATTTGTGTTATTGAGTCTCTTATTGACAAAGGTATGAGGGAAACAATTTTAGAACAATGGATTTTGAATTTATTTCATGTACTAGAGGAACTTCATAAGATTGAAGGTGGTTCTTTAAACTTTTTTCGAATAAAGACGAATGTAATGAATTTTCTTAAGACTCTTTATTTCCGATTAGGCTACAAAAATATAAATGATGGAGCTAGATATCAAATAGAAGAAAACCTAAAATTTTGGCATAATAAAATGAATTAATTGAACTATTAAAGATTACGAGTCGTCCCGTGGGGCGGCTCTTTTTTTAAGTATTAAATAAATGTTTTTTTTGAAACTTTTTACCAGTGAATTCGTCCATATATAAAAATAGGGGGGGATATGATGAAAACAAACACGATTATTGTTCAATTCATGTTATTCATTATGATTAGCTTCTTCGTTATAGGCTGCAGCAGTGAAACATCCATAGAGAGTGTAACAAGCAACGAATCCAAAAATACGCCAATTGTTGAAAATGAATCATTTATTACAATCATTCGTAATTTAGAGCGACAAACATTAGATGTTATGAGTGTGGCTGACAAAAAAGCTGGTAATGAGGAAGCTCCAACATTCGAAGAATTGACGCCTGAACTATTAAAATACAATACAAAAAATGCAATTAAAACATGGGAGTATATTTACAATAATGAACCTGGTTGGATTTTGGAACCAACGGGCTTAGTATTTGCTAATCAAAATAGTATGTACCAGCCGAGTTTTAAGGTGATTTCATTAGCAAATGAAGAAGTCACCGTACAATTTAAAACCTATGGTAATATGTCATACCCAGAAGCGAATCAAGTAAGATACCATTTGCGTAAATCAGATGATACAGGCTGGAGAATTGATTCGATGGAAGCAAATGCTGTTGAATACAGCTTTTCCCTCGATGAAGTGAAAGAGATTATGGCTAACGAGATAGCTGGTGCTGAATATGTGAAAGAAGACGAGATGTACTACTATTTTAAAGTTCTTGAGCAGGAGCCAATCATACAGAATTATTTGTTCGATAAAAAAGTCGGTTATTTTGACCTGGATTCAGCTACAGAAATAGAAAAAGAAGCAAGTGATTATTCTCGCTTAGGCAACTCGATCGCGGATGTCCAAGCGATTTATCCTGATATACAAATAATGCCAGACGGGAGATCAGACCCTAATAATTGCGCATATGACATTAGTCGTGATGAAGATAGTTATTTATATTCACAATTAGAAGTCGAGGGAGGCATCGTAAAGGGAATAAAGATATTCCATTTAATTAATTAATGAAGCTGCACGTTGGTATTTCGATATTGAGATTTTTTGTTAAAAAGGTAAAAGTAGCCGCCGTCACGAAAGAAGTATATATGATCAATATTTTGAGGAGGGCTAATATGGAGCACGATTTGAGTGGAATGAAAACAGCTAAAGGAATCAATATGCTCGAGCAGGTTCGCATCATCTGTAACGAGCTGCCTGAGGTCGTAGATTTAATAGACGGGCATGGACATAATACTTTTAAAGTGAAAGACAAGTCGTTTATCATCATGAGCGACTATGGAATTACGTTTAAGTCAGATCTAGAGACGCAGGAGATTTTACTGCAGGAGGAGCGATTTTTCAAGCCTGCTTATATCGGTCATCGCGGCTGGGTGTCCATAAGTGATCCTCAAGATTGGGAAGAGATGAGCGTCCTGCTCAAAGAAGCTTATTTGCGTGCCGCACCTAAACGTCTGGTGAAGCAATTTGCAGCAACTGAATAAGGAGGCTTTATGAAAATAGCGACTAAACTAAATTTATTTTCATTTTTGTTCATGCTGTTCTGCTGGGCAGCTTTCTTTGTGGCTTCATCATCATCAGGACATTTTTTTAATCCACACTCACACTACGTCATTTTGATTTCGGCTGTAATTGTGTTTTTTTTAAGTGTGGCAGGACTGGGAGGCGTTAAAAATTGGCAGTCAGCCAGCCAATCTATCATTGCTCTTCTAGGTTTTTTTGCCTTGATCTTGCTCGAATTGTGGGTAATATTTATCGGAGGCCTGCTCTCCTAGCATAAAAGAGGGATTGTGTTTTGGTATTCATAACCGCCGATTATTGTTAATTCATTATTTCATAAAACGATACAGTATTCCATTTCCTGAAGTCATGCTATAATTAGGATGATATTGGAAAAAAGATTTGAGAATAGCTGCGATGAGAAAGGTGAGTTGAGGAGCATGGCTCAAGTGAAAATTTATGGTCTAAAGGATAGTCTGAATCCAATTAAAGAAAGATTTTCGGAAGTCGTTCATTCCTGCGTAATTGAAACTTTTAATTTTCTAGGTAAAAAGTATAGCTGTTAAGGGTAACCAGATTTGGTTGCCTTTTATTTTGCACTAATGGAGATGTGTCATACGCTGCAACGATAGAGAGTGAATTTAGGAGGGCTGTTATGAGACAGGTTATACTCGCAAATGGAGTTCCGATAGAAGTCGAATGCTTAAGCTGCGCAGTTACTTCCGGCTTAGTCCAGCCAGTAGGGGGCGTCATTTATGAGGATGAGTTATTTCATGCCCATCAGGATGTGGCATATCCAATCCCTGGTTTAGTTATTTTGGCTGCAAAGCGGCATTTCTATTGTATGGATGAGCTAACGGAGGAGGAATCTAGTCGATATATACAGTTGATAAGGAGGATACGTGAGGCGCAAAGAAAAGAGTTGAAAATTGATCATGTTTATTACTTTTACAATGAAGATACTACACATCATTTTCATCTGTGGATGGTTCCACGTTATGAATGGATGAAGCATTTTGGACAATCGGTAGAATCATTAAGGCCTGCGCTACGACATGCGAGAACCGAGATGAACAATGAGGAGAATAACAATTATGTGATCAAAAGTATAGAAAAGTTAAGAAAAGGTTTGTTATGAGCCGACGTTTGCGATCCCATCTACTCTCCCGCGATTGCAATATTGCCAAAGCAACCAATCTCGCTGGTCCGCTTGCTGCTCCCCGGTGCTTCTCGCTGAGAAAAAGTGGTAAGCGTGTGTGCTGGGCTGGCGGCAGAAGTGGCTGTTGAAGCCTTTGGGGAAATATTAACTTAACGGGAAAAGCTCCTGTTAATTCATGCAAGTTCAAGCGAAAACGAGAATTAGATGGACATTTTCCAGTTATATCAGATCCATCTTCAATGGCAGGAGATAGATATGCGGTTAGGAGATTCAAACACAGCTTCTATAACGCAAAACGAGCCTCAGAAGCGATTCTAGAGGCTCGTTTTTTTGCGTAGGAGTCTGGTCTGAGGATATAGTCGTCAAGCTTACTTGACGCTCGCTCTTACAACCATTATTTCAAAGTGCTACTTCGTTAACTGCTCCATCTGACCAATAAGCTCCTCGAACACGCTCATCGCTTGCTCGATCGGCTCAGGAGAAGACATGTCAACGCCAGCCTTCTTCAAAATATTAATGGAGAAATCGCTGCCGCCGCTCTTCAAGAAGCCAAGATAACGCTCAACTGCCGGCTGGCCTTCCTCCAAAATTTGTTTGGAGAAGCTGGTTGCCGCGGAGAAGCCCGTTGCATATTTGTACACGTAGAAGCTGTTGTAGAAATGGGGAATGCGCGCCCATTCCATTTCGATATCCTTATCGATAACCATGCCTGGACCATAATACTGGACGTTCAGATCATAGTAGATTTTGCTAAGCTCTTGCGGAGTCAGCGAATCGCCTTGCTCAGAGCGCTCGTGTATGATTTTCTCGAACTCCGCAAACATCGTTTGACGGAATACCGTCGTGCGGAATTGGTCTGCGTAATAGGTGAGCAAATACATTTTTTCCTTCGGATCAGTCGATTTGCCAAGAAGATAATCCATTAGCAAAGCTTCATTCAAAGTAGAAGCGACCTCGGCTAGGAAAATCGTATATTGCGCATCCCGGTAATTTTGATTCGTATCCGAGTAATGGGAATGCAGCGCATGGCCCATTTCGTGTGTTAAGGTGAACATGCTGTTTAAGTTGTCTTTGTGGTTGAGCAGCACGTAAGGATGCGTTCCGAAAGCTCCCCAGCTATAAGCGCCGCTGCGTTTGCCTTCATTCTCATATACGTCAATCCAGCCATTGTCAAAGCCCTCTTGCAGCACCTTCAAATAATCATCGCCAAGCGGCTTTAAGCTTTCGCTTACCGTTTTCTTAGCTTCCTCATACGTAATGTCCATCTTGAACTCATCAACGAGCGGTGCGAACAAGTCGTACATATGAAGCTCATCCAGACCAAGCAGCTTCTTCCGAAGCTCCATGTAGCGGTGCATAAGCGGGAGATGCTTATGAATCGTATTGATCAGGTTCGTATAAACTTCCTGCGGAATGTTGTCCCCATAGAGGGACATATCGAGCACGGAGTCGTATTTGCGAGCCTTCGCATAAAAAATATTTTTTGTTACGTTTGAAGTCAATGTAGAAGCGAGCGTGTTTTTTAGCTTGCCGTACGTCTCGTATACCGCTTTAAACGCCTCGCGGCGCACATCTGGATTTTTGCTTTCGAGAAACTGTATGTAACGGCCATGCGTCAGTTCGACTTCTTCGCCGTCTTCATTTTTTACTTTAGGGAACTTTAAGTCCGCATTGTTAAGCATGTTGAAGATCGTGCCTGGAGCGGAGCTCATATTGCCGACCTGAGCAAGCAGCGCTTCTTCGTCCTTCGTTAAAATGTGAGCCTTTTGGCGGCGCATTTCTTCCAGCGTATGGCGAAATTTAGCTACCGACTCATCTGCAATGATTGCTTCCAGCTTATCATCCGGCAAGCTTAGCACTTCTGGTGTGATGAAGGAGAGTGCCTCGCCTGATTCAACGCTAATTTTTTTCGATTTATCGGATAAAGCTTGATAGGTTGACTCTGCTGTATCCTCGTGATGCTTCATATTCGCATATACATAAAGCCGTTCCACATGCATCGACAGCTCATCCTCAAGCTCAAAGCACGCTTTAAGCTGAGCTACGTCGGCAAGCTTGCCTTGGAATTCAGGGAGTTTTTTGATTAATGCCTTCGCTTCTGCAAATTCCTTGTCCCATGCCGCTTGGCTTTCAAATAAATCCTCTAGCTTCCAGCGGGTCTCAGGCGCGGATTCAGAACGTTTTGGTACGTGATTCATCGAATTCCTCCTTGGTATGGATAAGGTTGGTAAAGCTTGCTTGCGAGCTGCTGGTGCTGCGTCATTGGAAGCTGCAGCACCCGGCACAAGGCTTAAAGCAAGCAGCAGGGGGAGCCATTTCATCCAGATATCACCTCGGGACACAGTTTGTGTTTACTATGTCCGAACGTAATTTCGAATATTCAGCAGCCTGCCGGCTATGCTGGACCCATCGTGAAAAAGGCATAAACAATGAGAAAAAACGCAAACGCAATAAGTGCGATGGATACCATCGCAAGTCCGCGGCGCAGACCTGTGGGCAAGGAGTCGCGTTTCATAATGACAATCGCTCCAAGCGAGAAGGCTGCAATAATAAAAATAATCGAAGCAGTAGAGTCCATCTGTTGGTAAAGCCTCCTGACAATAAGCTGGCATGTACAGCAGCTTCATCATTTTACCTATGCTTCGACCAGTAACGATATGTTCGCCGCATAGGGTAAATTTTCCTGCCGCATTTCAATAATAGCGGGTGTTAAACTTCTTTCAATGCTTGCATGATCGCTTCTAATTCTTCTTCGCGGCCGACAAAGTCGGAAGCGCGATACCGATTTTGCGCCCAATGCATCATTTCAGGTCTGCTAATGAAGGTATGAGTGTCTTCTCCCCATTGATCGGAAATTTCCCGAACGATAAGCGTTTTTCCTTGTACTTCAACCGTCAGCATATTGTATTTGTCGGTCTTGTAAATTTCGTATTTTTTGAACATCCTTTTTTTCACCCTTTTTAGTAGTTAATTATGGTATTCTTATCATCATAGCCATTATGGAGGCTGTAATCAATACGACAGCATAAGAAGCAAGCTCAAAAGAGACGAGAATGGTAAAGATTTGATGAGACGAGATGAGACGAGACGAGGAGAGCTGAGCGAATGAGCAAGCAAGGTTATGAGCAAATCGGTGTTGCGATGACATGCAGAAGCTTCGAGGAGTATGTTAAAATGTTTGGTTTGCAGCCATCGGATCTGGAGATTGGTTCCGTTCTGGATGTAGCTGCAGGAGGTTCCTCCTTTACTGCGGAGGCAAACGAAAGAGGATATTCGGCATTTGCCGTTGATCCGCGCTATGGTGCTGGGATTGAAGAGTGGATCAAAGAGGCAAAGCAGGAGATTGATACATCTACGGCCAAGCTTGCCAAAGTGAAAGATCATTTCGACTGGAGCTATTATGGCTCGCTTGAAAATCACCGAGCAAGCCGCGAGGAGTCTATTCAGCGATTTGCTGCTCATGTACGGGATCATAAAGCGGCCAATCATTATGTTTATGGGAAGCTGCCTGAGCTGCCATTTCCCGATGATCAGTTTTCGCTCGTGCTTTGCAGTCATTTTATGTTTTTGTATGCAGATCAATTCGGATATGAATTTCACATAAAAGCTATATTAGAGCTGATGCGAATTTGCAAGCCAGGTGGACAAATCCGAATTTACCCGCTTATTACGCTTAATTGGGAGCCTTACCCTAATCTTGAGCAGTTAATGGACGTGATTTCATCAAATAAAGGCAGGGTGGAGCTGCCTTCTTCGTATCTCCCATTTATTCCCAAGTCTAGTCATTATTTGAAAAATCAAGTCTGATTGCTTTTTGTTTTTCGGATAGATATAATAATTTTATTCGCCTATATGTAAAAGGCGGTAATATTTAGGAGGTTGTTAAAATGAAAGGTACAGTTAAATGGTTTAATGCGGAGAAAGGCTACGGCTTTATCCAAACAGAGGGTGGAGAAGATGTATTCGTCCATTTCTCTGCGATTCAAAGTGATGGGTTCAAATCTTTAGATGAAGGGCAAGCGGTCGAATTCGACATTACTGAGGGTAACCGCGGAGCTCAAGCGGCCAACGTCACTAAAGCATAGTAAAAATGTGCGAATGAACGATTGAAGAGGCTCCCTGGCGACAGGGAGTCTTTTTACGTTGCTGTATGATTTTGTTAAAAGGTTACACAATTACTTACAAATAGGTGACTTTACATAACGGCCGTTTGCGCTCGCTTTCATTGACCAGGACCTACCTGCGGTGATAAACTGTTGCTTGGAAACTTTGTCAGGGGAGCGAGCATAATGAAATTTAAATTGTTCAAAGACCGTAAAGGTAAGGCCGATCAGGCTAAAAATAACAAGTTCGTTAAGCTCGGACGTGAAATTTACGTTCAAGCGCGAAGAGGCGGGCCAAATCCGGACGCCAACTTCGGTCTGAAGACGGCCATTGCCAATGCTAGAGCAGAGCAAATGCCGAACGATAATATCGAGCGAGCGATCAAGAAGGCTGCAGGCGCTGGTGACGGCGTTGAGTACGAGGATATTATGTATGAAGGCTATGGCCCTGGCGGTGTAGCGATCATGGTTAAATGCTTGACAGACAATCGCAACCGTACCGCTGCTGATGTTCGGTCCGCATTCAACAAACGCGGCGGCAACATGGGCGAGAGCGGCTGCGTAGGCTATATGTTCGATCATAAGGGACTGCTTGTTGTGGATCGTGAAGTTCATGAGACCGATGAGGATTCCATGATGATGATCGCGCTTGAAGCTGGCGCTGAGGACGTTGTCGTCAATGATGACAGCTTTGAAATTTTAACGCACCCGCATGAGTTTGAGCAGGTGAAGAACGCGCTGGAGAAGGATGGCTATACATTCGTCAATGCCGGCGTTCGCTGGCTGCCGCAAAATATCGTCAAGGTAGAAGGCGAAAACGCGGATAAGCTGCTTAAGATGATGGATGCTTTTGAAGACAATGACGATGTTCAGGATGTTTATTCTAATTTCGAAATTGCGGAATAAGACGACTCTCATATAAGGCAACAGGGCTGCTCCCTTCGTGTGTTGCACACGCAGAAGGAAGCAGCCCTGTTTTTTTTCTAATGGATTATAAACGATCTGTTCGACTGAAATAGTAGCGGGCAAGGAAGGCTGCCGCTGCGACGATCGCAAAGCCCGCACCCATGCGGAAGAACGTTTCGCGGCCAAATTGCTCATAAACAAAGCCGCCGAACATCCCGCTGATTACACCGGCAAGTCCTGTCCAGACGACTGCATAAACGGCTTGCCCGGAAGCGCGGAACTCATCTGGTATAAGATGCGACAGGTAGCGAAGCGCTGTTGAGAAATAAATGCCAAACGAGATGCTGTGCATCGCTTGCGTTGCAATAACCCAGCGCGGATCTTGAATATCGCTAAGCAGCCATAGCCTAACCGCATACATAATGGATGCGATCATAAGCAGCGGAAGCTCCTTGAATTTATGCCCGTATTTGCCGAGTAGAAACAGAATTGGAATTTCGCTCAAAGCAGACACCAGCCATGCAAGTCCGACAAGCGAGTCGCTGGCGCCCATTTGACGCATCGTAACGGCAAGAAAGCCCTCGTACATCCGGTGAGGGATGGATATCGTCAAAATGATTAAAAAGAACAGCAGCACATCGCGCTGGCGCAGCAGCTTAAAGAAGCCGGAGAAGTCGATCTTGCGGGCACTTCCTTGGTAATCCTTAATTCGTGTTGTCAGAATAAGCGTGATAGCAATTGTGAAAAGGGCAAGCGGCAGCGTCCATTTCGAGCCTACTTCTTTTAAAAAGAGTCCGAACGAATACGCGGTAACCGCAAAGCCAAGCGATCCAAATATACGTATCAGTGCGTAAGGCGTTCCGGTATACTGGCTGGATAATAGCAGCAAGCTGTCGCTCAGCGGGTTTATTGGTGTCTGAAAAAAATAAAAGCCCATCATGACAAGGCATACAAGCGCAAAGTTCTCTATAGGAAATAGCAGCGATATCATAACAAGCTGGCCAAACAAGAGCAGCATCAACAGCTTTTTGATCGTCCTGTACTTGTCGCTTGCCATGCCGAGGATGATGTTGGCGAAGATCGATATAAACGGTCCTGTTGAATAAATGATGCCGATTTGCTGCTCTGAAAAGCCTCTATCCAGAAAATACAGCGGGATAAAGGAGACGACCATCGCCGCCGTAGAATAGGCAGAGAAGCTAAATAAGCGCAGTGAAAATGTCTCCTTGCGAGCTGTCGAAGAGCGCTCTACTTTGGCAGTATCTGGTGTATCCATCGTTGAATGCTCACTCCATCTCTATCTTAAATAATATGCATATCAGTATAGCATGGATTAGCAATCGGACCAATGAGATTTGAAGCTGGATTATTATGATTCGAAATGGTACATTTAGAGGTGGAGGTTTACAATGGGAGCTTATCGTTTTGACTGGAATGAACGGCTTCGGATCCGTATTCCCGTGCTGGAAATGGAATGGGAGCAGTATGAAACAACTGTGCAGCTTACGATCGTTGAGCAGTGGGAGCTTATACGCGGAACGATTCCTGATCGCATCATGGAGCTTGAACAGCTCATCAACGTGAAGCAAGCTCAGCTGTTTGAAGAAGATAGCTTTGAGCAATCCTGTATACTAAACTATGAAATTGCCGATTATGCAAGCAGGATTAACGATCTTCATATTTGGTATCGCATCGATCAGCAATTAGAATCACGCCGACATTCATGAACATGTTTTCGAGGAGGGGTGCGTCGTGAGATTGACGACTTTATCTGGCAAACGGGTGCCGCAGAGTCCGCTTAGGCTCATGCATCGCGTATATAAGTATGTGCTGCCTGCAGTGGACCGAGAGCTCGAGGGGCTACGTCTTCTCGCGCAGCAAATACCTGATGCGGAGCTTCGAACCCAGGCTTTGAGCAGTATGAATAGCAAAAAGTTTCATTGCCAAGGCGGCGGCGTATATGCGGCTGCGAATCTGGAGCGCAGACATGTGCTTATTCCGCTTATTGTAGCTTTGCAGACGATAAGCGACTACTTGGACAACCTTTGCGATCGAAGCACCTCACTTGATCCGGATGATTTTCGATTATTGCATCAATCGATGCTTGATGCCGTCAATCCCGAAGCAAAGCTTCAGGATTATTATGCATTTCGTAGTGAAAAGGACGATGGCGGTTATTTGCATCATCTTGTTCGCACTTGCCAACTTCAAATCGCGCAGCTGCCATCTTATAGAAGCGTGCAGGAGCATGTAACCGGGCTGGTAGGCTTGTATGGCGATTTGCAGGTGTACAAGCATATTCATGAGGATTTGCGCGAGGAGCATCTGCTTGCATGGTGGGAGCTGCATCGCAGCGATTACCCTAATCTGAAATGGAATGAATTTGCTGCGGCAACAGGCTCGACCCTTGGCATGTTTATGCTTTTTTTAGCGGCGAGCGAAGACCAGTTATCAGAGCAGGATGCAGCCTCGATCAAAAACATTTACTTTCCGCATGTATGCGGCCTCCATATCTTGCTCGATTATTTAATCGATCAGGAAGAGGACCATGCAGGCGGCGATCTAAATTTTTGCAATTATTATGATAATGAAGGTCTGCTTGTTGAGCGTCTCGGAACCATCGTGAACCGCGCGCGTGAGGATGTGAAGCAGCTTCCTGCTTCCCGTTTTCATCGTTTGATTATTGAAGGGCTGCTGGCCTTGTATTTATCAGACCCGAAGGTCCGCCACCAGGCGGATGTTAGAGATGTATCAAGGAGGCTAATGAAGAACAGTCCGATAACACGCCTGTTTTTCCTTATAAACAGCATCTGGATTCGGAAGCAACAGGCTTAACTATAAATGAAAAATGTGGAGGAATGGAACATGTCTGCAGTCAAATCAATCGCAGTACTGACAAGCGGAGGAGATTCGCAAGGTATGAACGCAGCCGTTCGTGCTGTCGTAAGAAGCGCACTATTTTATGGATTAGATGTCTATGGGGTACAGAGAGGCTATCAAGGGCTTATTAATGATGATTTGCGCCAAATGGATTTGAGAAGCGTAGGCGATATCATCCAACGAGGCGGTACTATTTTGCAAACGGCTAGATGCAAGGAGTTTGTTACCGCTGAAGGACAGCAGCGCGGCGCTGAAGTGCTGCGTGCAAGAGGTATCGACGGCTTGGTCGTTATTGGCGGCGACGGCTCCTATCAAGGCGCTAACAAGCTAAGCAAGCTTGGCATCAAGACGATGGGCCTGCCAGGAACGATTGACAACGATATCCCGTTCACAGACATCACGATCGGCTTTGACACTGCGGTAAGCATCGTTGTTGACGCGATTAACAAGATCCGCGATACGATGTCCTCGCATGAGCGCTCGTCGATCGTTGAGGTTATGGGGCGTCACTGCGGAGATATCGCGCTTCACGCTGGTCTAGCGAGCGGCGCTGAAACGATTCTTGTGCCGGAGGTTCCGTTTGAGCTGACGGAGGTTGCTGAGCGTATGAAAACGAACTTTGCCAAAGGGAAGCGCCATAGTATTATTGTTGTCGCCGAGGGCGCTGGCAAAGGCGAGGATGTCGCACAGCAAATTACATCACATTGCGGAATTGAACCGCGCGTAACGGTGCTCGGCCACATTCAGCGCGGCGGAACGCCAACGGCAATCGACCGTATTTTGGCAAGCCGTCTTGGCGACTTTGCAGTAAGACAGCTTATGAATGGTGACTCAGGCAAAGCTTGCGGCGTTGTGCGCGGTGAGCTGGTTACAACAGATATCGATACCGTGGTAAATACGAAGAAGCCTTTTGACATGTCCATGTACGATTTGGCTCTTCGTTTATCCCAGTAATTTAAGTGAGCAGCGCAGATGATCATTGCTGTCATCGCTCAAATAACAACATCCAAAAAAAGTCCACCAACGCTTTCAAAGCGCAGGTGGACTTTTTTGATGTAGAGGCTGTTTATTTATTTGTACGCAACGCCCGGCGAATATTTATTGCCAGCATTCCAGAGCAGGTACTCCTTAACTCCCGTATCCTGCAGAGCTTTGATTTGTGCTTCTACCTCGGCCTTGCCATATTTGATGAAGTGGCCGCTGCCCAGCCAGCTCGCTGTGAAATCCTGAATCCAAGGGCGGATGATCGGCTTTAGCTCTACGATAGGATCGAGCTTCTTGTGTGTATCGAGCATCGCCCCTTTAATGGTCTCGTACGGGCTGCGATCGGGGTCTTTCTGTTTAAACCACCCTGTACTGTAGTGGCTGGGATAAATCATAGGCGAAATGACATGTACATCATTCGATATTTTTACGAAGTCCTGCCCGATTCCTTCGGCTGCCGGCACGGATGCGGCATATCCAAAAATATCGACCGAGACACGAACGCCAAGCGGCTCAAGCTGCTCACGCGCGTATTTTACGAAGCCTGCAACTGCGTCAACCCTGCTTTGCTCCGTTTTGCTGAAGGTGAGGGAGGCTGCTTTATTCTCAAAGCCCTCCGGAAATCGCACATAGTCAAATTGGATTTCCTTAAAGCCCAGTCTAGCCGCTTCCTTTGCAACAGCGATGTTGTAATTCCAAACTTCCTTGCGATAAGGATTAACGAAGCTTTCGCCTCTGCCATTTTTCCATATCGTTCCATCTTGATGGAGGAAGGACAGCTCCGGCTGTTTGCGGGCAAGTACGGTATCTTTGAACACGACGATTCTTGCAATCGGATAAATTTTGTGCTGCTTAAGCGTCATCATCATTTGATTGATGTCTCTTATATATTTCTTGGAAGCACCGACCTCCAGCAGCTCAGGAGTCGTTGTAGGATATGTAATGTACCCGTTATCATCTTTGATATCAATAACCATACTGTTTAAATCGGTATCATCCAACAGTTTCAATAAAGATGCCATGCGCGCGCCGCCCGCGCTGTGGGCTGTTACATAGATGCCTTTTATCGGCGGAGTATCCGGCTGTGGATCCTTCTTGATCTGGCCAGCTTCAGATGCTCCTGGATTTTTGCCTCCGGCCAAAGTCGAATCCGGTTGAATAATGGTGTGTCCAGCTGCGGAATTCAGGTAGGCAATTGCAAGCTGCTTGGCTGCGGAACTTTCTTCTCCGCTTCCTGTGAGCAAGCTGTACAGTAGCAGTAAGGTTGAAATGATGATGTCCATTTTGCTCTCTCCCCGTTAGCTATTCTGTTCAAATTATAAAGCAGATGGCATGCTGGGTCATTAACTTTTTTGATGGAATACCAAAGTATATGTGACAAATGAGCAAGAAAGGATCATTTTGTTTGTGGATTTTTGGTACATAACAGTTGTGTTTTTACAGAGGATATATTTGGAAAAAAACAAAAAGCCAGTCGGATAAATCTCGACTGGCGCATAAATAATCCGTTTGTCCCGCATTGTCATTGTAACAAAGCTTCTCTCTGCTGATTGCAAATACTGTGCTGCACAATTTCCATTGCGTCTGCGGGTTCAAGCAAGGCTAGACCGTCGCGCAGCACGATGCTGATGTCCAATTCACGTGCAGTAAGAAAAGGACTAAGCTCTGGGGCAAGCTTCTCTACAATTTGAGACAATTTGACCGTTTCCATATCCATTGAGCATCACCCTTTCATATCGAATGTTTAGGGGAAATCATATGGCAAGAAACCAAAGCTACGGGATACAAACATTATATCAGGATCATTTTCAAAAACATAGGGATACAGTGCAAAATCCATTCCTGCGTATATGGATTAGTCTTTTGGCTTCGAAAAGTCGCCAATGACGCCTACCGTTTCCACGATGTTAATGAATGCATGCGGGTCGATCGTGGTTATCGTTTTGCTAAGCTCTGCTATTTCGTATTTTGTTCTTACAGTCATCAGCAGATCGCGTTCAGCCGATGAATATGCACCGCGTGTTTTGATTATGGTAATGCCGCGCGGGTGCAGGAGCAGCTTCGCAAGAAGCTCATCGGTCTTAGTCGTGATGATAAAGGCTGTTAGCTTAATATGCCTCACATGAATGAGATCTACTACTTTTCCAGCGGAAAAAATGGCGACAAGCGAGTACAGGGCAGAATTCCAATTGTTTGTGAACAAAACGAGCAGGGCGATGACAACGCCATTTAATATGAAGATAATCATCCCAACAGGCAAATCGCGCCTGCGCGTAACGATTGAGGCAATAATATCGAAGCCCCCCGAGGAGCCGCCATAGCGCATCGCAAGGCCGCTTCCGAAGCCAATGATAATGCCTCCAAAAACGGAGCCAAGCACGATGTCATCGACTATTTTGACGATAGGAAGGAGTTGCAGAAACAAGGTGGACGCGATGACGGTATAGATGCTCCAAATAATAAACCGATGGCCAACTACGAACCATCCCCATAAGAGTACCGGTAAGTTGAGAATGAAATAAAGCCATCCGATATTTCCGCCGGATATATAGCCAATCATCATAGAAATACCGGATATTCCGCCGGCCAGCAACTGATGCGGAATGAGGAATAGATTGAAGCCAAGCGCAATAAGGAAGGCTCCTGCCGTCATAACCGGCACCGTATAAAGGTAACGCAGGGAGTGCGGATTCATGGCAATCGCTCCAATGCAACCGACGTATCTGTTTGCTTTATTTTGTCACGATTAGTATGGCTTTAATTGGTTCGCTGGTATTCATGAATGATTGTGTGCTATAATGATTTGGATATTCTTAAGTAAGCTGCAGATAAAAGGAGTTTGAGAAAAGTTTGAAAACATTTGCTGAATTTGGCTTGGAACCAAAAGTGTTGCAAGCAATTACCGAACTTGGATTCGAGGAATCTACCCCGATTCAAGACAAAGCGATCCCTATTGCTATGGCTGGGCAAGATTTAATTGGCCAAGCACAGACGGGTACAGGAAAGACAGCGGCATTCGGAATTCCGCTCATTAACAAAATTCCGACAAGCGAGGAACGCATTGTCGCATTAATAATGACGCCAACCCGTGAACTCGCTATTCAAGTGGCTGACGAGATTGGGAAGTTAACTCGATTCAAAGGTCTTCGCTCGTTGCCGATTTATGGTGGACAAGAAATTGGTCGTCAAATCCGTGCATTGAAGAAGAAGCCTCAAATTATTATTGGTACACCTGGTCGTTTGCTTGACCATATCAACCGCAAGACGATTCGTCTTGAAGATGTGCAAACGGTTATCTTGGATGAAGCGGATGAAATGCTTGACATGGGCTTCATGGAGGACATTCAATCCATCCTGAAGCAAGTGCCAGAAGAGCGTCACACGATGCTGTTCTCCGCTACAATGCCAGCTAACATTCAGAAGCTTGCACAGCAATTTCTGAAAAACCCAGAGCATGTTTCGGTTATTCCGAAACAAATCACAGCACCGCTTATCGAGCAATCTTACATTGAAGTGCATGAGCGCCAGAAGTTCGAAGCGCTTAGCCGTTTGCTCGATATGGAATCACCTGAGCTTGCAATCATCTTCGGCCGTACAAAACGCCGGGTTGATGAGCTAAGCGAAGCGCTTCAAAAGCGTGGTTACACTGCTGACGGTTTGCATGGCGATTTGTCACAAAACCAACGGGATAGCGTAATGCGCAAATTCCGTGACGGCAGCATCGATGTACTGGTAGCAACTGACGTTGCTGCACGTGGTCTCGATGTATCTGGCGTAACGCATGTTATCAACTTTGACCTTCCGCAGGATCCTGAGAGCTACGTTCACCGCATCGGTCGTACGGGCCGTGCAGGTAAAGAAGGTACAGCTTGGTCATTCGTAACGCCGCGCGAGACAGATCACCTGCATTTCATCGAGAAAGTTACGCGTCAGAAGATGAACCGCAAGCCGCTTCCAAGCATTGCAGAAGCGATTGAAGGCAAACAACGCATAACGGCAGAGCGTCTTCTTGAAGTCGTTCAAAACGAGGAGTTCTCGGAATACAAAGCGATTTCCATTCAATTGCTTGAGCAATATGATTCCGTTCACCTGCTTTCCGCAGCAATTAAATTGCTGACTGGCGAGAAGAAAAACGTAGAAATCGAATTGACTCCGGAAGATCCGCTTCGCGCTAAGAAACGCAAGCCGGACATTCGCTCGAACGGTCGTCCATTTAATCGCAGCGGCTCTTCCTCTTCATACGGCGGCAACCGCAGCGGCGGCACTGGCGGCAGCGGCGGAGGTTATCGCGGTCGCGATGACAGACGCAGCAGCGGCGGCAGCAGCACTGGCGGCAGCTCGCGCGGTGGCTATGAGTCTCGTGGCGGCAGCAGCGGCGGTTACGGCGGCAAGAGAAGCAGCGAAGGACGTACTGAAAACCGTCGTCCAAAAAGCTCTTCCGATGGCAGCGTAAATAACTAATTTAGCTTTACCCATGTGATTTCCAAAAAAACCGAGGAAGTCCGTATCCCTAACGGGCATCCGGTCGTCCTCGGTTCTTTTATTGTTAATCTATGATGTATCTTGGCAACAATTGGATTTACTGAGAAATGCATTTAGAATAAACATAACGAGATTGCAACCTGTAGAGGTACATTAACCGAGCTGCGAGAGTATTGCGGCAACCACTTTTTGAACTTCATAAGTAGTGAAGGCTGAGGCTTTATATCTTTTGTGAATAGGTTCATGCCGTTTAGATGCTAGCCTAGGAATCAGAAATTGGGCGGTTACATGTCACTATGCAAGTTGATCTGGTGGGAGTAATCTTACTTTTCTGGAGGCAGATCCGATGGAACCAAGAGGGCTAATGGGTGGGTTTTACCGAATTTCCGAATGGATTATGCGGTTATCGGTTATCAATGTATTATGGTTGGTCTGTTCAATTCCATTCCTTTTCTTCGCGTTGGGATTGTTTTTTTCACAGGATGTCAGTCAAATGTATTCCGCTCTTATTGCAATGGCGGTCGTTGCGCCGTTTACCTTGTTCCCAGCTACTGCAGCCATGTTTGCGGTTGCCCGCAAATGGGTAATGGGTGAAGGCGATGTCCCGTTGTTCAAAACTTTTTTCCGCGGCTACAAAGAAAACTATAAGCAAAGCATGCTTGGCGGTATTATTTATACGGTACTGCTGGCGATTATGGTTGTTGATTTCATCGTATATCGTGAGCAATTGAATTTGCTTTCGTACATCTTTATTGCTTTTCTAGTGCTGCTGATCGTATCGCTATTTAATTTTTTCTCTATGCTTGTCCATTATCATATGAAAACGTTTCAATTGCTGAAAAATGCCGTTCTCATTACAATCGGCAAGCCTTTCCGTTCCCTATCTACAGCAATTATGAGCGGTGCGGTTATGTATTTCAGCACGAAGTTTACGTTTCTTATTCCTTTCTTTATGGGCAGTATTATCGCTTACTTGGCATTCTGGAACTTCCATTTGATTTACCAGAAGCTTCAGGACCAAGCGGAGAAAGCGCGTTTGGCGGAGGAGGAAGAGGCGGAGAAGGCTGCTGAGCTTGACCGTATCGATCTCCTTAAGGATGATTCGAGCGGGTCCAGTAAATAACAGTCGGTCAAAGTTTACTTTTTCTTTTGTTAAGTCTATAATAGCAATACCTCCTGCGATGCTCGTTACGGCTTTACGCTGTTTTGAACCAATGGCTGTTTCACGGGAGACCAATATCGAAGCGTAGCTGACATGCCCCCGAAAGGGGACCTCAAAAGCGGTTCTGCGGTCACCCACCTGCGTAAGCGGGTTCAGAAACATGTGAGTCGGACGGCATAGGCGGGTTCTCATTTTCAAATGAAGAGCATTTGCTGGTTAAATCCAGTGATAGCTCTTTTTTCATGGGACAAATCATGGTATTATATAGAGTAATGTACATAGATGCCGGAGGGGGAGATCGTTGTTGTTGAAGCGGACCTTGATCGGGCTACTGCGCAGTCATGAACAGACTGGTGACAAAGCCAAGGATCCAATGCTCAAATCTCATTTCTACAAGCTTTCCAAAGACAAGGCTTGGGAAGAAGTGATATCGACTCTTAAGAAGATGCAAGGTTATAAAGTGCTGCATGAGGTGCAATCCGTTGGTGAAATTGTACTGGAGAAGCGCACGGCATTTGGAAGAACGATGGACATTACGGTTTCCGTGATTAGCGTTAATCCGCTGCAATCGGCAGTCGATATTTATTCAGCATCCCGCGGCTCACTCGGGGATCTTGGTTCTAATTACAGAGTCATTCTGGATTTGTACCGTACACTTGATAAGAAGCTTGCAGCCTTTAAAGTTAATAGTTAATACATAAACAAAGCGAGGAAGGATGTCCTTCACTCGCTTTGTTTGCAATCTGTGTATTTGTGAGCTCAATAAAATAAGGATTATACGAGCGCTTTGACTGCGTTGATCGCTTCTTCATAATTCGGGTGCTCTGTCATTTCCGGCAAGTATTCCACGTACTGGATCGTGTCGTTCGCATCGATTACGAAGATTGAACGTTGGTCAAGTCCAAGCTCTTTAATGTATACGCCATACGAATCGCCAAAGCTGTGTGCTTTGTAGTCAGATAGCAATACAACTTTGTCGATGCCTGCAGCACCGCACCAGCGTGCTTGCGCGAAAGGAAGGTCAACGCTTACCGTAAGTACAGCAACGTTGTCGCCAAGCGAACCGGCAGCTTCATTGAAACGACGAGTTTGCGCGTCGCAAACGCCTGTATCGATGGAAGGCACAACGCTGATTAATTTGATTTTACCAGCGAAATCCTTAAGGGATACGTTTTCTACGAGCGATTTGTTAAGGCTGAAATCAGGAGCTTTGTCTCCAACTTTCAATTCTGGTCCAACTAATGTGATCGGATTGCCCTTGAAAGTGGCAGCTCCATTACGTTCTTGTGTCATGTGAAAATTTCCTCCTCTAAATGGATTGGTGGTCAATACCAAATTTATTATAATCGTTACGAAACGACCTTGTCCAATTGTTGGAGAGAAAAGGGGTTGAAGCAATGATTTTTTTGCGGTATGAGAGCTTTCGTTCTTACTTAAAGCTTTATCCCGTTACATCTGCGTTGATTGCTTTAAATATTATATATTTTATTGTGATTGCTGTGAACGGTGATCCCAATAGTGCATCGCATGCTTATAAATTCGGTGCATTTGCGACCAATGTGGAGATTGATCCGTATGGTACGGATGAGCCGTGGCGTTATGTATCGTCGATCTTCATGCATTCAGGCATTGAGCACTTGCTCTATAATATGTTTGCATTGCTTGTGTTCGCACCGCCGCTGGAGCGTCTTCTCAATAGTTTCAGGTATGCCATTTATTATTTGCTTTGCGGCATTGCAGGTAATGCGATGAGCGCTGCCTTGAATGTTATTGAAGGTGATCCAACTAGCCACATAGGTGTAGGGGCCTCAGGAGCGATTTACGGCATTTACGGTGCGTTTCTGTATATTTCCTTGTTCCGAAAGTCGCAGCTTGATGAGAGCTCGCGTAAAACGGTATACACGATATTGATTTTTGGAGTTGTTTATTCCTTTCTTGTGCCGAGGATTGATTTGTGGGCGCATGTTGGAGGCGCATTAGCCGGCTTCCTTCTTTACCGCATATTCGATCGATTGAAGACGCGTAGAAATAGCGCGTAGAATGAAAATTATGTATATACGGGAGAGAATCTAACCGGTATGGAACTTCGTCAGCTTCATTACTTCGTGAAAGTAGCAAAAAAAGAACATGTTACACAGGCGGCCGAAGAGCTGCATGTGGCGCAGTCGGCAGTGAGCCGGCAAATCCACCAGCTTGAGGAAGAGCTTGGTGTGAAGCTATTCGTTCAAAAAGGAAGAAACCTGCAGCTTACGCCAGTCGGCCAGCTTTTCCTAAAGCGCGCGGAAGTCATATTGGCTGATTTGGAACGTGCTGTCATTGAAATACATGAATTTTTGGACCCTGAGAAGGGTGAGATTAGACTTGGCTTTCCTCATAGTTTGGGGATCTCGTTAATCCCGCAGGTCGTTGCAGCCTTTCGCAAGCTTCACCCGAATGTGAAATTTCGATTTAAGCAGGGGATGTATCCTTCGCTTATTCGTGACATGATCAAAGGGGAGATCGATTTGGCGTTTATTTCTCCATTTCCAGATGAGCATGAATTCGTCTGTGGGGAAGTGCTTCTTACGGAAGAGCTGTATGCGATATTGCCGCCAGGTCATCGTTTGTCAGATATGGAGTCCATTGAGCTGAAGGAGCTGGAGAATGAGACTTTCGTCTTGTTCAGAGAGGGCTATTCCCTTCGGCCAATCGTTTGGGAAGCCTGCCAGACAGCAGGGTTTACGCCGCAAATTGGCTTTGAAGGCGAAGAGACAGATACGATTCGCGGTCTGGTAGCGGCGGGCATGGGTGTGAGCTTGCTGCCGGAGATGGCGCTTCACTATACAGGTCCTTTGCAGCCAACGAAGGTTCGCGTGACTGAGCCACAGGTGACACGTACTATTGGTCTCATTCGCCGTTCGAATGAGAAGCTGCCGCTGGTTGCAAAGGTCTTCCATGGCTTTTTGCTTCGATATTTCCAAGAGGACCTTAAGTCGAAGAACGAATTAGACTAATTAAAGAAGGAGCTATTCCGATCAGTCATAATAGACTGATTTGGAACAGCTCCTTTTTTGTTATGCCTGAATGTTATTCTTGCCGGCTTCCGCCTACAAAAATTAAGATGTATCGAACAAGCTCGAGCAAGGACAAGAGGGCAGCCGCTACATAGGTTAATGCTGCAGCGTTAAGCACCTTGGCAACGCCGCGTTCCTCATCATTCGTAATGAAGCCTTCGGCGATCATGATGTCTCTTGCCCGATTGCTCGCATTAAACTCGACCGGAAGTGTAATCACTTGAAAGGCTACTGCGACCGAGAAGAAAATGATGCCCAGTCCGATTAGGTTCAATGCCGAGAATAGAATACCGGCGATGAATAGGAAAGGGGCAACGCCGGAAGCGAAGTTTACGACCGGGAATATGCGGTGGCGCAGTACTAGCATCGGATAATGCTCCGCATGCTGGATGGCATGGCCGACCTCGTGACAGGCGACTGAAACCGCTGAGATTGAATTTTCATAATAGACAGGCTCCGATAAACGTACGACACGGTGAATGGGATCGTAGTGGTCTGTGAGCGTGCCGCGTACTGGCTCGATTGGCACATCTTGCAGACCATTCGAATCGAGCATTCGTCTTGCTGCTTGATAGCCGGTTAAACCGCTGTTCGCTTGCACGCTAGTCCATTTCTTAAAGGTTCCTTTGACTCGGAATTGTGCCCAAATCGTTAATATAAAAGCGAGTACGATTAAAATGTAGATAAACGTCATTGAGTCATTCCTCCATTATATTGATGAAAGATAATCGCTACATGAGGGAGCTTTTGTTAATAAGAAGCATTAGAGCCTCTATGCAGGCTGCGGTCTGCGGCATGAGGCGGGTGTATAGGTGATTGGCTTGACGAGGCTTGAGCTTCTTAATGACGGGCTCAAGCTCCTTCACTTCCCGCTCCAGCTGGCTTAGATGATGCTGCAGATCCGTCAGCTTGCGGGAGACTTGCTCCTCTGGTGTAATTTTGCTCCAGCTTTCAATTTTGGTTTTTATCTCATCTAACGTATATTTATCTTTTTTCATCTGTTCAATACGTTCTAGACGCTGCAAGGTTTCATCGGCATAGAGACGATAGTTCTTGGCAGAACGCTCAGCAGGTTCTATTAAACCGATTGAAGTGTAATAGTCAATGGTTCGTGGGCTGATTTGAGACAGCTTGGCTAATTCTCCGATTCGATACATCTTTTTCATTTCCTCCATTCGTACAAAATATAAGAAAGTAAAATTCCGTTCATACCCTAAACTTATATTTTACCCGAAGCATGGTGCTGTGTCGCCATCACAAAATGTGGTGCTTCTGTTACCTCTAATGATAATGGTAAAGTTACCATACAGTCAAACGTGGTACATGGGGTGTAACCATCCTCAATTGATCCCACTATGAAATAAATGTAAAATATTTTAACGCTTCTATTTATATCGTAATATAGCTCGTTTTTTATCACGCAATTAAAGAGCGCCTACTCCTACTATACGATCACTATTAATTCAAGTAGGAATCTATGCCTATAAAAAGTGAAAATGCGAAGAATGAGCAGGTACAATAGGGTTTTTTTGTCCTGATTTGTTCAAATTCTTAACGTTCGTGTTAGATTTCATGTTGAATGTTTGATTTTTTTTGTGAATTTACATAAAACGTATTGTCAAATTGAGCACTACTGACTATAATGACATTAAGTCTTTCCTCTCATGTAAGGAAACATAACACTTAGGGAGTGGTCGTAATGATTAAGAAAACGATGTTAGCTTTAGGAATCTTCACCTTATTGTTTCCGGTAATGGCGTTTGCAGAGGATCCTTCCGCAGCAACGTTGAACATGGGTTTAAACTCGCTATGGGTTATGCTCTCATTCATTCTAGTTCTACTTATGCAAGGCGGATTTATTCTTCTTGAAACAGGTTCCACTCGAATGAAAAACGCGGGTCACGTTGCCGGCAAAACCATTTTCACAACTGGCTTGGCGGCACTTATTTATTGGGCATTTGGCTACGGCATTGCATTCGGCGGCGATAGTGGATTAAACGCCTTGTTCGGATGGGGCAACTTCTTCTTCGATCCAGCAGTAGCTGCTGGTGATGGCGAGAATTATCCAAGCACTGTATTCTTCTTGTTCCAACTAGCATTTGCAGCGGTTTCCCTATCCATCGCATGGGGCGGTTTCGCAGAGAGAGCAAAGCTTTCCTCTTATATCGTATTTACAGTATTTTTTATCGCAATCATTTATCCGGTTGTTGCTCACTGGATCTGGGGCGGCGGCTGGCTTGCTGAAGACGGAGCGCAAGACTTTGCAGGCTCCACTGTTGTTCACTTAACGGGTGCACTTGCAGCATTTGCGGCAACCGTATTACTTAAACCGCGTATCGGTAAATTTAACAAAGACGGCTCCGCTAATGAAATTTTGGGACATAACCAAGTGTTCACTGCACTTTCCGTATTGCTTCTATGGGTTGGCTGGTTCGGATTCAACGCAGGCAGTACAGTAGCTATCGGCGACGGCTTCTTCGGATATGTAGCTTTCAACACGATGCTTGGAGCAGGCGCAGGCGGCGTGGCAGCACTTCTTATTTCTTGGGCTGTTACAGGAAAAGCGGACATTACTGCAATGCTTAACGGTACGCTTGCGGGTCTTGTAGCTATTACAGCATCTTGCGCATTTGTTGATCCTTGGGCAGCGGTTGTTATTGGTCTTGTAGCTGGCGTTCTCGTATTCTACAGCGTGAAGTTCTTCGAGAAAATCAAAGTGGATGATCCAATCTATGCTTTGTCTGTTCACGGTGCAGCTGGTGTCTGGGGTACGCTTGCTAATGGTATCTTCGCTACTCAAGCGCTTGCTGATAAAGTTGGCATAGGTACAGGCGGTTTGATCGACACAGGAAGCTGGAAGCAACTTTGGGTACAATTCGAATCCGTTGTAGTCGTTGGAGCATTCGTGCTTGCAGCTTCGTTCCTTATCCTTGGAGTTATGAAACTTATCATGGGCTTCCGCGTTACGGAAGAGCAAGAAATTATCGGTCTTGACCTTAGTGAGCATGGGGCTTATGGTTATCCTGAGCAAATGAAAAAAGCAGGTCAAAACATTCAATGATAATGGATTGGTCATGATATACTGACCGAAGGGAGAGGCGTCGCATGAGTGATCCGGTGCGTTTGCAGCTTCTCAAGCAGATTGGCTCAGCTGATCATGTGGAAGGGCTGCGAGGCTTGCGGGATCAAGTACACGAGCAGATGGAAGCTCTTCTCCCAACGCGTCCGGTCGAACAATTTAATGAACAATTGAATGAGGTGCACGATGCGGTAATTCAACGCGCGATCATCCTCGCAGAAGCGGAAATGGCACGGTTGGGGAAGGGTTCTCCCCCCGTGCCTTACGCATATTTATTGTTCGGCAGCGGCGGTCGGAAAGAGCAGACATTGTCAAGCGATCAAGACAGCGGAGTTGTCTACCAGGATCCAGTGGCTGATTCAGCGGAAGTGAAAATTTATTTTAAAGAGCTATGTGAGCTTGTTGTATTCAATCTTCAGAAGGTAGGATACCCGCCTTGTGAAGGGAATGTGCTGAGCAGCAATCCGGAATGGTGCTTATCATTGTCGGAGTGGGGCGCTAAGCTGGATCATTGGTTTGAGGAGCCTGCATGGGAAGCGGTTAGATATTTGCTCATCATCGCGGATGGACGATGCGTTTATGGCGAACATCGGCTGGTTGATGAGTTAAAGGACTTCTTTTTTACGGATATGCTTAACCACCCGATCATCCTGCAGCGCATGCTGGATAATACGATGCGCCATAAGGTGCTGCTAGGTTTTTTTGGCCAATTGCTGAAGGAGCAGTATGGGGAAGATGCTGGCAGCTTGGATATCAAATATGGCGCTTATATCCCTATGGTGAATTCGATTAGGCTTTTGGCTGTTCAAGTAGGGATTCGGGAAACTTCAACGCTGGAGCGAATTAAAATGCTTGTCCAAGCGGGTAAGATGTCTAACGAGGATGCTGCCGTTTACGATCAAGCGTTTCGGATTTTTCTGAGACTTCGGTTAATGACAACCGAGCAGAATGGCGATGGCTTATATGCCAATAATGGCAAGCTATCGAGCCGAAAGCTGACGAAGGAAATGACCGATGAATTAAAGAGTGGTCTGCGTCTAGGCAAGAAGCTGCAGCGAGCGGTATTCAAGCAAACAATGGGCAGGCTTATGTAGGGCGGTGGAGAAATGAAGGAGCAAAAAGGCGTCGGTCGTATGTGGAACCTATACAAAATGGGAGGATTTACGCCTGCCATCGCTTCTATGTTAGGCTCGCAAAATGCGCAGCAAATGGCGTTTATTCGGAACGTCAACAAAGAGCAGCGCAAGCAATCCATGTTCGACATGCCGCTTCGAGAGCTTGAGGTTGTCGTATTTGATCTTGAAACAACGGGCTTCTATCCAACAAATGGCGATGAGATCATTTCCTTTGGAGCTGTATTGCTGCGAGATGGCGAGATCGTGGAAGGGGAGTCGTTCTACAGTCTAGTCAATCCAAAGCGGAGAATTCCAAAGGCGATTATTGAATTGACGGGCATTACGAATGAAATGGTTCAGGATGCGCCTGATTTGATGCAGGTGCTTCATGGTTTTATGGAGTTTGTAGGCAGACGCCTCCTTATTGCACATGCTTCTGGTCATGACAAGCAGTTTCTAAATGCTGCGCTTTGGAGAACTTCGAAGGTGAATTTAAACCACAGAGTGCTGGATACGATGATGGTGGCGAAATGGCTGGAGCCGAACCTTGAAGGGTACAGCCTCGATGAGCTGCTGGAAAGCTGCTGTATCCCTATTACGGAGCGGCATCATGCCCTGCAAGATTCGATTATGACGGCTAAGCTGTGGCAAAACTATTTGGCGCGGATATTGGAGAGAAACATAAATACGCTTGGTGATCTGTACGCTTATTTAAGCAAGCACTAGCTGCAGCGGAATGAACGTTCCTTGTGAGAGGCGATAGGGCTTAACATAAGGGGCTTCGCTGTTTTGCAATGAGACAATCCAATAGGAAAGCTCGGATGCGGGCAGGAAGCCTTCCGTGTCTCTAGAAGACGGAATGGCTTCTGTTCGCGGATGGGAGTGAAATAAACCGACAATCGATTGTCGGTTTTTTTGCATGTCATAAAAGGCTGCTGTCCACTCTTCCGGATCAAAGGCGAACGAGTGAGCAGGATCGATATGTATATTTTTAATCGGAATGATCGTATCAATAACTTGAGCGTTTGCTTCATCAGTCAGATCTGAGGAGGGGAATGAGTCGCGATCGCTGCTTGCAACGATCCCGCATGCCTCATATGGCTTGGCATCCAAACAAATTTGTATTAGCTGCTCAAATGCCGATTTGGTTATAAAGCCCTTCGATTGCTGTTCTGTCATCGTACAGCCTCCCTGTTTCGAAACGGATAAAATAAGTATACCGGAATAAAACGGGGTGCGCTAACATTTGCGGGCAATGCAACAGGCAGGACAATATTTGGTTAGGGGTATGAATGGAAGCATGATAACCGACAATAGATTTAGGTCCTGTTTGAGAATTAAGACAGAGGGCTCCTGGTTAAACGTGACGATTTTATGGCTAATATGCCCCGCGCCTTGAGCTTCCATACGGTGCATGATACCATGAAGCCATACTGAATAATGATATTGCGAGAGAAGGAAGATACTTTATGAAACGCATTATAGCGCTTTTTACAATTGCATTCGTGTTTGCTGGCTTAGCTGTATTCCAATATAAAAATGATGATCCTAATTCGGTTACGATAGCAGCTCCTGCCGATGGCTTTAAGCCCAAGGCGGGATTTGAGGCGACAGCCTTCAAGCTTCCGGCACTTGACGAGCAGTCCTATGAGGTGGGCGGTAAGCAAGGCAAGCTTACTTTCGTTAACTTTTGGGCTTCCTGGTGCGGACCTTGCGAGCTGGAAGCACCGGATCTGCAGCGGCTTCATGAGCAGTATGGAGATGTGATTAAGCTTTATGGCGTCAATGCTACGAAGTACGATAAAGAACGGGCGGCTAGAGATTTTGTGAATGAACATGAGTTTACATTTCCGATTCTGATGGATCGCAATGGCGATGTAACGAAGCAGTACAAGGTGGATACATTTCCGACAACGTTCCTTATCGATAGCGAAGGCGTCATAAGAGAGCGGATCAATGGCGTCATTACCTATGAAGAATGGCAACGTCTCATTGAGAAGTGGATGTAACAGGCGAAAAAAAGGCTGGCAGCATGTCAATTGTTGACGTGCTGCCAGCCTTTTTGTAGTTTAATGATTCACGAGTCCCATTCGATCTAATGGATCAACATGCGCGCTATCTACTTTATCCATGCCTAGCAGGGCGTAGCGAATGCTGTCGACAAGTGCTTCCCAGCTTGCCTCAATAACGTTGCTGGAGACGCCTACCGTGCTCCATGTATTATCGAGCCCAGTCGATTCGATAAGAACACGTACCTTACCGGCTGTAGCGTCCTTCTCGTCGATTACACGGACTTTATAATCGGACAGATGGATTTGTTCAATCTTCGGATAAAACTGCACCAGCGCCTTGCGCAGGGCGTTATCGAGGGCGTTGACCGGTCCGTTGCCTTCAGCAGCTGTATAAACCTGTTGTCCGCCGACGTTGATTTTGACGATTGCTTCGGAAATCATTAGGCCATTCGTTTTTTCTACGAGCATCTTGAACGATTCAACCTTGAAAACTTCCTTAACCTCGCCGCCGAATGCTTCGCGAAGCAGCAGCTCCATAGAAGCGTCTGCTCCCTCGAATTGATACCCTTGATGCTCAAGCTCTTTGATCTGATCCATAATAAGCTTTGTTTTCTCGTTGTTCGCAGTTACATCAAGCCCAAGTTCCTTGGCTTTTGAAATGATGTTGCTTTGGCCAGCAAGCTCAGAGACGAGTATACGCTGCTTATTTCCAACAAGCTCAGGCTGAATATGCTCATAGGTTTTGGAGTCTTTCATGATCGCGGAGACATGAATGCCGCCTTTGTGGGCAAATGCGGCATTGCCGACATAAGCTTGGCCAACGGGCATATGCACATTCGCGATTTCACTAACATAACGGGCCGTTCCGGTTAGAGTGCGCAGCTTTTCCTCCGGCAGCACATCGTAATTCATCTTAATTTGGAGAGTCGGTATGATCGAGCATAGGTTGGCATTGCCGCAGCGCTCGCCGTAGCCGTTAATCGTGCCTTGAACCTGGCGTGCGCCAGCTCCTACAGCAGCCAGTGAGTTTGCAACGGCAAGCTCACAATCATTATGCGTATGAATGCCGATTGGCGCTGTAAGCTCCTGCTTCACGCGCGTTACGATATCGTGGATTTCATTCGGAAGCGTACCGCCGTTTGTATCGCAAAGAACGAGCCAATTCGCGCCGGCATCCTGCGCTTTCTTTAGTACGGAGATGGCGTATTCCGGATTGTTTTTGTAGCCGTCAAAAAAGTGCTCTGCATCAAACAACGCTTCCATGCCGTTATGCTTCAGAAATGCGATGGAATCATAAATCATCGACAGGTTTTCCTCGAGCGTCGTTTGCAGGGCGGTATGTACATGGAAGTCCCATGATTTGCCTACAAGCGTAGCTGCCGGTACGCCGGATTCAGCAATGCGGACAAGGCTGGCATCCTGCTCAGCTAGACTATTTTTGCGACGAGTGCTGCCGAAAGCGGTGATCTTGGCATTTAGGCTAAATGATTTGATCCGTTGGAAAAATTCAATATCCTTGCTGTTGCTTCCTGGATTGCCGCCCTCGATATAATGAACGCCCAACGCATCGAGCTTCTGGGCAATTTTTAACTTGTCATCCGCCGACAGGCTGATCCCTTCACCTTGTGTACCGTCACGCAGCGTCGTATCAAATATGGAAATGTTTGTTGTCATAAACGGGACGCCTCCTTCACTAATAGCCTTTTTTAGCCTTTTCGAATCATAATGTACAATTATAACACTTGTCACAATGAAAGTAGAGAGGGTGGTATTATTTTTTGTCCGCTTTTTCGAGCTTCGTTGACTTGGCCCTATTGCAATTGTATGCTGGGGATGATTAAGCTTATGTGGGCAATTTGCTTCGAATAGGCGGTGCTTTTGAATGATAATGAAAAATGTGAATGAGCATTATCCGGCTAAAGGCCGCGTAATCATTCATTTGGATATGAATGCCTTCTACTGTTCCGTGCATGAAGCAGAGGAACCTGAGAAATATAAGAATAAGCCGACTGCGGTTTCGGGCAGCGTTGAGCAGCGCAAGGGAATTCTCGTCACCTGCTCGTATTCGGCAAGGAGCAAAGGGATCAAGACCGGCATGACCGTTAGACAGGCACTTAAATTATGCCCCGAGCTTATATTAATAAAGCCGGATTTTAATTTATACCGCAAATACTCACACGGTTTCATGGCCATTGCCAGACAATACACGCCGCTCGTAGAGGCGGTTTCCATCGATGAGTGCTACATGGATATTACCGGATCAAAGATGTTTGGCTCACCTCTGGAAATAGCAGAGGCGCTTCAACAGCGCATTATGTCCGAATGGTCGCTCCCATGCTCGATTGGACTTGCTCCGAACAAGCTGCTGGCGAAGATGGCTTCCGATATGAAGAAGCCGAACGGCTTAACCGTATTGCGCATTCGAGATGTGAAGAGCGTGCTGTGGGATAAATCATGCGATACGTTATTCGGAATCGGGAAAAAAACGGCCGAAAAGCTGGCGAAGCTGAACATACGTACGATCGGGCAGTTGGCTGCAACAGACGAAATGATGCTGAATAAGCATTTTGGCGTGGTCGGATCTTGGATGAAATCGGCTGCGCACGGGCTGGATTACTCAGAAGTCAATCCGAATAGGGAGAGAAATAAATCAATCGGACATACAACGACGCTTCCAAGCGACATAACCGCTCGCGAGGACGTTTACCGCGTCCTGCTTAATTTAGCCGATCAAACCGGGCGCAGGCTGCGGAGACAGAAGCTTGTTGCTACAACCGTTCAGATTACGATCCGAAAGCCGGATATGACGACGATCGCCCGCTCCCATACGCTTGCTGCGCCTTCGCAAGAATCGGAAGATTTCTATAGAGAAGCGTGCAGGCTGTACGATCGGCATTGGAAAACGGGCGAACCGATTCGGCTGCTTGGCATTACGCTCCAAAACTTGACGCTTCTCGAAGAAACAGCCTTGCAGCTGGATTTATTCAGTTATGAGCAGCAGCCCCGCAAGGAGGCGCTTACTCAGGCGATGGATCGGCTCCGCGACAAGTATGGCGAGGATGCGGTTCTCACCGCTGGCATGCTGGGGGACGACCCTTCGACCTTAATTAGGAATAAACGAATTCGTGGTACATCCTTGCAAAAGGATGATAGTTTGTTATATATTGATGAGTGAAGCTTGACTGTACAGAGACGAGATTATTCCGTATATTTATTTAGGAGGGGATTTCCATGGGTAAGTTTACTTGGGTTGAAAAAGATACGTGCATCGCTTGTGGAGCTTGCGGAGCAACTGCACCTGACATTTATGATTATGATGACGAAGGTCTTGCAGAAGTTATTTATAAAGCAGATGGAAACACAGGCAATACTGAAATTCCAGAAGATTTATTTGACGATTTGCAGGATGCAGCCGACGGTTGTCCTACTGATTCGATCAAAATTGCAGATGTACCCTTTAATTACTAAATCATTGCAATAAAGAGAAGCTCTTCTTCGCTGGCACATGCTGCGGAGGGGAGCTTTTTTGTTCGTCTCACGCAGCTTAAAAAATAAAGCTGGGATACAATTGGGAAACGTTCCTGCCGATAAAGAGAGTAAACTGTTTGTTGGGAGGAATCAGGGATGGACTCTCCTGAAGATCTTTTCTATTTGAAGCAATTTGTGAAGCAGCACCCTGATAACAAGATGGGATGGTACTTACTAGGCAAGCAGTATTTGCTCGATGGCAAGGAGGGCAAAGCAAACTACTGCTTCCTGCAAGCCGGCGAGGTTTATGATGCCTTCGAGGAAGAAAGCCATCCCTTATCGGAAAATCAACTGCAATTGCTAAAAGCATGGGCGAAGCGGCAAAAGAAAAAAAAGCTAGCCACGAGAGCAGCTTTGTTAGCGGCTTTACTGCTGCTCGTAGCCGTATTCATTCCGGCTAACGGGGCTGTTTTTAAAGAGAATGCGTCTCAGCCTGCAGCTGGCGAACAGATCGATGCACCTTCGGTCGGAGTCGTATTTGTGCCGCTGAAGGAACGTGAGCCGATGGGCAGCGCTATGAATGCTCTCGTGAGCGCGGCGGGAGAAGCGCCGCTGCTAACCATTGCTGCACGCCTAGAAGAGGATGCAGGCTGGCGCAAATGGACGGGAAATACGAAGCTGCTCATGGCGATTCAGAAGGAAGCCGCAAGCAGCATGCTTCAGTTGGCAATGCTCGATCGTCAAACCTGCTTATGCGAGCCAGCTGAGGCGTCCGATACTGCTCAGAAATATAAAAATTGGACCAAAGAGCAAGAGACGCATTGGACGCTGTCCAGCGCGATCTACCACTATGAGCGGAAAAACAAAAAATGGCCTGAAAAGCTGGATGATCTTATCCGTCCCTATCCGAACAATACGATTGCGGGGGAGCGCGGGGGAATGAGATCGATGTTCGCTGATGTGCTGTCGAGACTGAAATCCGAGCAAGGTCGCAAAAATGGCGAGGCTGCAGTTGACAGGCAAGAAGACGGTCAGAAGGCATCGGATAATACAGCGGAACAAAAACGAGCTGAGAGTTCGATCGTAGGCACAAATGGAATATTGGATAAGGAGTGGAGCAGGCCGCTTGAAATCGTAGTGGACAAGTCAACTTATCGACTTGCGGTTATTCAAGGGAATATCATTGTACGCAGCTACAAGGTAGGCCTTGGCGGAGATGAGACGCCGGAGGGCAGCTTCTACATAAGTGAAAAGGTGAAAAATCCGAATGGACGCGACGATGGCGATTTTGGCAGTCGGGGCATGACGCTGTCGAACACCTTATACGCCATTCATGGCACCGATGAACCAAGCAGTATTGGTAAAGACAAATCGCTTGGGTGCGTCCGCATGAGCAAGGAGGATGTTGAAGAGCTGTTCGATATGGTGCCGCTAGGAACGGTCGTCAAAATAAAAAACGGGACGCTCCCGTCCAAGGAGCAGCAGCCAGCCGAACGCTTTAAGCTGGAGCCGCGCCAGAACGAGACCAATCCCGCTAAGGTGTATAAATGGTTGACGTAAGATGCCTTACGAAGTAAAGACTAGAAGCAGTGCAACCGCAATGACGATAACGCCAACGATCGAGCTGATCCAGATTAATGCTTTTTTATTTACTTCGTCCTTCGGTTTGGCTTTAATCGTTGCCGGTTTTCTTTTTGGTGAACTCATCGACGATCAACCTCTCTATTACATAGTTAAAATAAATATAAACTTATTGTAATCGTTTTCTAGACAAGCCGCAATATATCGGATGCTTGCACCTTGCGTGCAGGCTCTTTTCTTTTTGCCGCAAAAACGATAAACTGTCATGTAGAACATACATCTGAGATCGGAGTGGGTAAGTTGCTTTATTCTTCAATTTTAAAGCCTATTTTTTTTCGAATGGATCCTGAGAAAGCCCATCACCTCGTCATTGACGGCTTGGCCGCAGGGGGAGTTGTGCCAGGACTCAACGGATTGATGCATGCAATGTACGGCGTAGCAAAGTCGCCGGAGCTTGCTACAGATCTGTTCGGTATCCATTTTCCGCATCCGGTGGGGCTAGCAGCCGGGCTCGACAAGAACGGCAAGGCAGCGGACGGTTTCTCAAGCGTAGGCTTTGGCTTTGCTGAGGTCGGGACCGTCACGCCAAAAGGACAAGCCGGCAATGAGCAGCCAAGATTGTTCCGCCTCCCGCCAGACGAAGCGCTCATCAATCGGATGGGCTTCAACAATGACGGTACAGCTGCAATGGCAGATAAGCTGTCACGTCGCAAAATAAACCGGATACCTATCGCCGTTAACATTGGCAAAAACAAAACGACCCCGAATGAGCTTGCTCATGAGGATTATCAGACCTGCATTCGCGATTTGTATACATATGGTGATTTCTTTGTCGTCAATATCAGCTCTCCGAACACGCCTGACCTGCGTGATTTGCAGCATGGAGAAGAACTGAGAAATCTACTTAGCGCCGTGAAAAAGGAAATAAACCTGCAGGCGGCGAAAGTAGGAAAGAAAGCAAAGCCCGTTCTCGTCAAAATAGCCCCGGACATGACGAATGAGCAGCTGGAGCTTACCGTTGCTACTATTATGGAAAGCGGAGTATCGGGCATCATCGCCACCAATACGACTTTATCGCGGACAGGCCTTCAGCATGCTAATGCCGGTGAAGCGGGCGGGCTTAGCGGAAAGCCGCTGCGAGAACGCTCAACTGAGGTTATTCGCGCCGTTTATCGACAGACTGGCGGGCAGCTGCCGATTATTGGCTCAGGCGGCATTTTTACAGCACAAGATGCATACGATAAAATCCGCGCAGGAGCTTCCTTGGTGGAAATTTATACGGCGCTTATTTATAAAGGGCCCGGTGTGCTTAGGGAATTGACGAACGGCTTGAAGGAATGCTTGCGCAAGGATGGCTTCCGAAATATTGCCGAGGCAGTTGGCGCAGATCACGTTTAAGAACAGGAGGCGGCCGGATGGACGGTAGAGACTGGAATCTTTTTTTACAGCCTTATGAACAAGCGGTTGAAGAACTTAAAGTGAAGTTTAAGACGATGCGGGTTGAGCTGAAAATAAGAGAAGCTTACGCACCGATAGAATTCGTCACCGGCCGGGTTAAGCGAATATCCAGCATTTTGGAAAAAGCAAAACGGCTGAATGTCCCCTCGGATCAACTGGATACGGGAATTGAGGACATTGCAGGCATTCGAATTATGTGCCAATTCGTGGATGATATCCACCGTGTTGCTGGCTTGATTCGCACGCGGAAGGATCTCTCCCTCGTATACGAGAAGGATTACATTACGAACTTTAAAGACAGCGGCTACCGCAGTTACCATATGATCGTAGAATATCCGGTGCAAACGGCGCTTGGCTACAAGATCGTGCTGGCAGAAATTCAAATCCGTACGCTAGCGATGAATTTTTGGGCGACGATTGAGCATTCTTTAAATTACAAGTTTAAAGAAAGCTTGCCGGAGGATGTGCGTGAACGCCTGAAGAAAGCGGCGGAAGCCGCCTCGCAGCTCGATACCGAAATGACGAGTATACGCAAAGAAATTTTGGATGCGCAGACGGAGTTCGAGGAGCAATCCAACGTCGTCTCGAAGGTGCTGAACGGCATACAAGACCTCTATTTCTATCACCGGGTCCGTGAAGCCGCGCAGTACCAAATGAAATTCAACGAGAAGTTTGAGAAAGAGGATTATCATGAGCTGAATAAGCTGTCGCTTGAAATTCAAGCGGCAATCGGAAAAGCCAAAAAAGCGAATCAAAGCTAGTGGATAAGTGTCTGAAAGTAAATATACGAGGAAAAAAGGTGTCTTAGGGGAGAAAAAGCTGCTGAGGCGCCTTTTTTTGCGGATGAGTACCGTATTAAAATACAAAAGGGCTGTCCCAGCGGGTCTAATCAGACCTTGCCGGACAGCCCTTGCCATCAAATAATTCGGAATTTGGCAAGACTATTCGCTTGATTTCTTCGGTTTATACAAAGCGTCTATCGCTTTACTTATTTCATCAGCGGTCTTGCCTTGCTTGCTTAAGGCGATAACCTCCTCCATCTCTTTCTTGCAAATGCCGCAGCTTGTGCTGTGATTCGTCCAAGTTACGCTGCCTTCGTCGGCAGGATGCTCGGCCACGTAGCAGCGCAGGAGCGAATCATGCGGCGTTTCTACGGCTAACCCGTCCGAGCAGCCGCAATAGCATGTAACGCCGCTCATGATGTCTGCGTGTTCATGCACCGCTTTGTACAGCTCGCTCGTATGCGGGGTATAGTCTGTGAGAAAGCCTGGCAGCTCGTCATACGAGTCTGTCGTTTGCCAGGTTTCAGAGCCGTGTTGATGCTCAGCGCCGGCCTTGTCATCATTCGCGAGGCCGCATGCGGTAAGCAAGGTGATGAATGCGAATGCTAGAAGCAGAGCATACATGATACCGCGAATACGTGAACTTGCTTGCTCCTCGGCGATCTGTTCGTCCGTAAGTCGCTGACGCTTCATCATTTGGACTCAGCTCCCGAATGTTTGTTGAAGAATGCTTTGAAATCATCTAAGGAGTAGCCTGTTGCGCCATTCTCGGCAAGGCCGCCTTCTAGCCGTTCAACTTCAACCCCGTCTTGGAAATAAGCCAGCGTTGGCGTATATTCGACTTTGTATTTGTTAAAGTAAGACGGAAATTCCCTCAGGTTGAATTGCGGCAAATCAATACCGAGCTCGTCTGCGAGCGGCATCAATTTAGGTGTTGTTGCCCGGCAATGCGGGCAGTCGGAAGCAAATAGATAGACGAAGAAATCTTCCTTATCCGCAACCTTCTTGTCCAATACGGCCGGTAATATGATATTCTGATAGTTGGGATCGTCAAGCTGAGCGCGAGTGTCTGGGTTAAGCTGAGCAAGAGGCTTGCCATACAAAGGGTTATCCTTGCCGCTGTTGTTCAGTATGAAGATAAAGCCGAATAGAAGGATTACAATTCCGATGTACACATAAATCATTTTGACTTTCTTTTTCTTTTTCATGAATAGGGCTACCTCCGAAACGAGTTTAGGTTGGACAACCTTTTCCTAAAAGTGCATGTCCTAACTTTAATATATTATATAACAAAGCCGCATGTGTATGTAAGAGCATGGACATCGATGATAATTGGCAGGAGGAAATGTGCATGATCGGCAACTTGCCGCGTAATTTCACGGAAAAAATGGAAAAACTGTTAGGTGATGAATTTGACGATTTTATGTCTTCCTATGATGCGCCAAGAGTATATGGGCTGAGAATCAATCATTTGAAGATTGGTGTTGAGCAGTGGATGCAGCTATCTTCCATGAGCGGGAATGTAAGGCGGATTCCGTGGACAAAGGATGGTCTTTACTATAAGGAAGGCGAGCGTCCCGGCAAGCATCCGCATTATCATGCGGGGCTATATTACATTCAGGAGCCCAGCGCCATGGCGCCGGTTGAATTGCTGGATGTGAAGCCTGGGCACCGCGTACTCGACTTATGTGCCGCGCCTGGAGGGAAATCGACGCAAATCGCAGGGAAGCTGCAAGGAAGCGGCGTGCTGGTGACGAACGATAACGCAAGGGAAAGAACGAAGGCTTTGGCGAAAAATATCGAGCTTGCCGGCGTCCGCAACGCGGTTGTGCTGAATGAGGAGCCTGAGGCTATCGCTGTCGCTTTCCCGGCATGGTTCGATCGCATTCTCGTTGATGCCCCTTGCTCGGGCGAGGGCATGTTCCGCAAGGATGATTCGATGATTGCGGAATGGGAGAAGCACGGGGTCGAGCGGTGCTCGGTCATGCAGCGTGATATTTTGCGCCATGCCGCAGCCATGCTCGTGCCGGGAGGCCGAATCGTCTACTCGACCTGCACTTTCTCGCCAGAGGAGAATGAGCAGCAAATCGCTGTATTTCTCGCAGAGCATGATGATTTTTACGTTGAAGCCGTGCCGCTGCAACATGGGTGGTCCGCGGGAAGAGCGGATTTGGTATCGGAGTCAGCGCAGCTTGACGATGAACGGCTGCAAACGATTCAAGGGACGGTAAGGCTATGGCCGCATCGTATCGAGGGAGAAGGCCATTATGCGGCGGTATTGAGGCGCAGCGGCGAGCGGGAGGACGAGCTGGAAGGGTCAATATTGGCTGCAGCGCCGATAAGTCGGCGAGCATCCCAGCCAACAGGCGGCAGCTTGAAGCGCGAGACGCCAAGCGGCTGGGGCAAGCGGGACGCTAAGAAGCCTAGCCACCGGGATGAACGGCGCGCTGGCAAGCGCCAGACGAGAAATGATTGGGCAAACGCAGGTATTGAGCGTCCCGCTCAAAAGGGAGCAGCACGCAGTAGTCGTGACAGCTCCGAAATGAATGCGGAGGAAACCAATCCGATCGCGTTATGGCAGCAATATGCAGAGCAATTTGCTGTAGGCGCACCAAGCTGGCAAGGACATGTTGTCGCATACGGCTCGCGCGTATATATTCAGCCTGAAGGACTGCCTTCGCTTGACGGCTTGCGTGTGGTGAGGGCTGGCTGGTACGTCGGGGAAGCCGTTCGCGGCCGGTTTGAGCCCTCCCATCCGCTTGCGATGGGATTAACTCGCGAGGCAGCGGTGCGATCGATTAGTTGGAGCTCGGAGGATGAGCGAACGATTCGTTTTCTCAAAGGGGAAACGCTATTTGTAGAGGAAGCGGATATACAGGTTCATGAGGATGCTCCGGCGAAGGGCTATGTATTAGTGTGCACGGATGGTTATCCGATCGGGTGGGGGAAATATGCCGGAGGCATGATCAAAAATGAGCTTCCGGCAGGATGGAGATGGATGTAAAATGAGTAAACGAATTCGTATTGATAAGCTGCTGGCCCATATGGGACTCGGAACACGCAGCGAAATAAAGAAAGCGGTAAAGCTTGGCAAGGTAGCTGTAGATGGCGCTGTGGTCAAGGATAGCGGTCTAATTGTTGATCCAGATATAGCAGTGGTTGCATTTGACGGAGACCCAGTCGTTTATAAGGATGTTGTTTACTTCATGCTGAATAAGCCGCAGGGGGTGATCTCAGCGACGGAGGACGGACGCGAGCGTACCGTTATCGATTTGCTGGAGCAGCAGCATCGGCTGCGCGAGCCTTTTCCCGTCGGACGATTGGATAAGGATACCGTGGGGTTGCTGCTACTAACGAATGATGGACAGCTGGCTCATGAGCTGCTGTCACCTAAGAAGCATGTAGCTAAGACCTATGAAGCGCTTGTGCAAGGAGAGGTTGGCGATGCGGATAAGCAGCAATTCGCAAGCGGCGTCACCTTGGATGACGGATATATAACGATGCCCGCTGACCTGCAAATACTGGGGAGCGAACAGCAGGAGGAAGAGACATTATCGCGAATATCGCTTACGATTATTGAAGGTAAGTTTCACCAAGTAAAAAGAATGTTTGAAGCGGTAGGCAAGAAGGTCGTATACTTGAAGAGAGTATCCATGGGTCCGCTAATGCTTGATGAAACCCTTTCTGAGGGCAGCTATCGGGAGCTGACCGATGATGAAGTAGAGCTGCTTCGTACGCATAGACGAGCAGCGGAATAGCACTTTTTTGAAGGAAGCATGAATTAAAATATAGATATAGAGAGACAAAAAGAGAGATTGGAATAGGAGTGGGTGTATGAGCCTGCAGTATGATTTAATTGCATTGGATGTAGACGGCACACTGCTTACGGATGACCATGTGCTGACAGAGTCTATTCGCGAGTCTGTACAAGAGGCAGCGAGTCGAGGAGCTCAAATCGTGCTTTGCACGGGGCGAGGCCCATCCGGAGCGCTACCCGTTATGGAGGAGCTTGGACTTGGCGGTACGATCATTACTCATAATGGAGCGGTTACGATTAATTCCGAGGACCGTTCTGTGGTGCATCAATTTGAGATGGCTTCGGATCATCTGCTAAGCTTCGTAAATTATTGCCGTGAACAAGCGATCCATTTTGATTTGAACACAGCCTTCGAGATGATGGTCGAGAGCATGACACCAGAAGTAGAAGCGATGTACGGCAAGTTTGAAGCTAAGCCATCCATTCAAGATTTTCGTTTGGGCTTGCCGAGCGGGCTTGTGAAATTTACGGTATTCGGCAGCAAAGATAAGATGGATGTGGTACAGGCAGAATGGGCCGGCTGGCCGAAGCATCTCCATTCGATACGCAGCGGCGATTTTTTTATCGACGTTCATCACGCGGAGGCGAATAAGGGAAAAGCGCTGCAGCAGCTTGCTGAGATTCGGGGCATTGACCGAAGCCGCATTTTGGCCATTGGCAATTATTATAACGACATTACGATGCTGCAATTTGCAGGAATGGGAATCGCGATGGGGAACTCCCCGGAGGATGTCAAGCTGGCGGCTAACGCGGTCGCTCACTCAAACGCTGAAGATGGCGTTGCGAGAGCGCTGCGCGAATACGCTTGGAGCTAAATAACAGGAGCTCTTCCCGTTAATCTAACTGCATGTACGTTTTTTCTGCGTGAAACTTTACTTTCTTTATAGCAAAAGAAAATAAGCCTTAGAATCGCTTCTAAGGCTTATTTGCATATCGGGAGTCCTTATTGGATCCCTTTATTGGATTTGGTGTGTAAAACTTCATTCTCGGTTCCCCGAGCGCAATGCTGGGGTTTATCATCATGGTTGGATGTTGGATAAGCGTGATTTAGAAAATGACTGATCGAGAAATGATTACCAGAAGAATGAACAATACCAAAATTACGCCTAACGACGAAAATCCTCCATGTACACCGGACATGCTTATTCCCCCTATTTAGAAATTTCCGATTCTGGGTTACTGGCTCCTAGCTGAATATCCCTTAGTTCGGTATATGGTATTATATGTGAAATAAGATCAAGCGACTGGACATTTGTCTCGATTACGTTACTTTTAGGCAAATGCCCCATCGTTTTATGCAGCAATTCGTGATACCAGCCATTCCGTCATTTGCCGGTTAAGGATTTGTGCCTTGCGCTCATAGGATTAAGACGATATCGTAAAGTCAGGGAGGCGATATAAATCCAATGCTGGAACCGGGTAAGACATACAACACGGCGGTGGAAGTAACGCTTGAAGTGATCGGCGGCAAGTGGAAGCAGGTTATTTTGTTCCATCTGACGTTTGGCAAGAAACGCAACGGTGAATTAATGAGCTTAATGCCTTCGGTAACTCAAAAAGTGCTGACTCAGCAGCTTCGGGAACTTGAGCAGGATGGCATCGTTACACGAATTTCCTACAACCAGGTGCCGCCAAAAGTCGAGTATGAGCTGACGGAGTATGGTTGGAGTCTGCAAGAGATTCTTCATCTCTTGTGCAGATGGGGAGATAGGCATGTTGAGCTTGTTTACGGCGATAAGGTCAAGATTTTGGCAGGTGCACCACGGTCGGATGAAAATTGATCAGCGATTAGACAGAAACCGGTCACTGGATTACAGTGGCCGTTTTTTTGTGTGCAGCAATCGTTCATGGAATGACCTTGCGTCGTCTCAAATCTTCAAAGATGTTCAGAAACATCGCTTCTGTATCAATGAATTCGTGGAAGCCGAAGCGGCGTGCTTTCGTGCCGTCAGCAAAAAAATCGTAATCCCAAGAAAACACAAAGTCCCCGAACCGCCATGAGGAAACGTCCTTGTATCTATTTCTTACCAGACCATGCTTTTCCACCATAGCATTCCATAGCTCTTCTTTGTCTGCCATTACCGTCTCCAAAGACATCTGCAGCGGAGGCGCTGTATGGAGACCGAAGTTGGCAGCAATCTTAGGCCAAAGCTCGTTCCATCGGAATAGATCTCCGTTCGTAATGTTGAACGCTTGATTAGCACAACGTTCATCTGTCGCTGCCCAGACGGTGGCTCTAGCCAGCAGTCCCGCATCAGTCATTTCAAGCAGGCTATTGTAGGCACCCGGCTTGCCGGGAAAACGGAGCGGAAGTCCAAGCTCCTTCGATATGGAAGCATAAATGGCGATAACCATCGCAAGGTTCATGGGATTGCCCAAGGCGAATCCGCATACGACGGAAGGTCGAAGCGCAGACCAGGTCCAGTTGCTTTCCCGCTGACGCTGTTCGAGAAACTGCTGCTGGTCAACATTAAATTCAGGCGGCATATGATAGGCATCCGTTTCACGGGCTGGCGTCTTGAAGGGCCCTAGGTGTGCGCCGTATACTTTGTAGCCCTGCATGAGACTGATATGCTGCAGGTTTGGAGCGTTTGGTTCGATCGCATTGACGACGTTGACAAGCATCGCTAAGTTTGGGGTGACCAGTTCGGCCCAAGTTGGACGATCTTGATAGGCGGCGTAGAAAATATGGGTAACTTGCGATAGAATGCCTAGCTTCTCGCGTGTATCGCTTTCATTTAGCAGATCGACGGCTATATATCGGGCTCGGCCGCTAGAATCCCCGCCTCGGCGCGACACGCCGATAATATTCCAATCGGGGAGCTGCTCCAAATATTCGATCAGATTTCCACCTATAACTCCGTTGGCTCCAACGACAAGAGCGGTTTTGTGCGGTCCCGTTTCCTTAATTTCCATAAGATCATCTCTCCTAATCCGTAATAGTCTCACCATCATTGTGCATCTTGGCGAAGTGAATAAAAAGTACGCACTTTAGAGTGATATAGTTACTTGAAAGTAATATAGGAGGGATATGGAGGTTTACACTGGTCATACAGACTTGAAAGTGGATGGTGCAGCACAAGAAACCAGAAAGATTAATTAAAAGGACAAGTAGAATACAATTTTAACTATTTTATCCCAAATGACATTTCATTAGATGTGATACCATTGTTTTATTCGAAAGGCTACTGGTTAAAGGAAGGAGAAGGAATATGAATGCGCTCTCGTCGACAGAATTAAACGACCTTTTCACAATTGATTGTGAAGATATCTTTTTACGGGAATATAGAATCGAGGATTTGGATGAGCTGTACGCGCTTACTCAGCAATCTGAAATTATACAATTTTTGCCGGGCTGGAACGTACCGAAGGAACAAAGGCTCGATTGGTTAATAAACTACGAAACCATTGAAAATAAACAGTTTTTAAATGCTGTGGCGGAAGGCGGGAATATTGGGCAGCTCCGATTGCGATTAGGAATTATTTCAAAGAGGACAGGTGAGTTTATCGGTTGGTGCTGCACGGGAATAAAAGAAGAATTGCCGCCTCCGAACAGAGAGATCATGTTTGCCATTTCAAAGAATTATAGAAACAAGGGGTATACGACCCAAGCGGCTCAAGGCATAATCAAGTATTTGTTTGAGAAAATAAATGTTGAGGAGCTTATCGCAATAGCTTCGATCCGCAACACGGCCTCGAACAAAGTCATCCAAAAATGCGGATTTGAATTTATAGATGTTATTGAGATGGAAGAGGAAAAATATAATTATTACAAGCTTCATAGAATAAAATAGCTGCTTTTTGTTAAGCAAAAAAGGGGAAGACGCTTATGATTAAAGCGTCTTCTGAAAATGATACCCCGTGATGTCCATTGTTCGATTGAGATAAAACCGGTGAGCGATATGTCGCTGAACGCCTGAATCCAAGTGCAGCTGCTCGCAATTATTGTTTTTGGCTTCTAACTCTAACCAGTCAATTAACAGCTTAGCATAACCATTGGAACGGCTGTTGTTGTCGGTAATCAGATCGTCTAAGCTGTGGGCGCAATTGTTAGATCAATGAAAAGGTTTCCGCTATGTCTGTTCTGATTTAAGAATGTTTCCATTATATATGAAAAGATTACTAAGATCTCGCAATGGAATTTAGTTATGGTTTAATGGTAACGTATAGGTAATAAATCCAAATCATTTGGATGGATTCCATCAGAATAAGTAAGGAGACTGCTAACATTATGAGACAGAACAAATATGATGATGCTGGATTTTTTGAAAATTACAGCCAGATGCCGCGTTCGATTGGCGGATTGAGCGCTGCTGGTGAATGGACTGCCCTGCGTGCAATGCTTCCTGAGCTTCAAGGTAAAAAAGTGCTTGATCTTGGCTGCGGCTTTGGCTGGCATTGCAGATATGCCCGCGAACAGCAGGCTCATTCTGTCGTAGGCGTAGACCTCTCGGAAAATATGCTAGAGCGCGCTAGACAATTGACCGATGATCCACAAATCAGCTATCGCTGTTTGGCAATCGAAGATATCGATTTTAACGCAGCGGAATTCGACGTAGTCATAAGCTCGCTTGCGCTGCATTATGTCGAAGACTTCGCTCTCATCTGTAACAAAATTCATCACTGCCTTGCTCCAGGCGGAACTTTCGTGCTCTCCGTTGAGCACCCGGTATTCACTGCGCTCGCCGCACAAGATTGGCATTACGGCCCGCAAGGCGAGAGATTGCATTGGCCCGTCGATGACTACCACTTTGAAGGCTTGCGGCAAGCAAGGTTTTTGGAAAACGACGTCGTTAAATACCATCGTACCGTCGCTACCCATCTGAATGCACTGATTGAAGCGGGCTTCGCGATTACGAAGCTGTCCGAGCCAAAACCGTCGGAAGAAATGGCTGGCAGCAATCCCGATATGCAAGACGAATTCCGTCGTCCTATATTCCTTATGATTGCGGCGGTTAAAAATTAGCAAGAGCAGTTCGTTCAACTTGCAAAATGTGTGATTGGTTAGGAGCGAAATCGAATGCTTGATATACAAGTGTTACAAACCGATGATGTTTTACCCCATATGCTTGATTTCTTTGATCGTTCTCAGAAGACAACAAAGGTGTTATTCAACGAAGCGGGAAGATTGATTGAGAAAGAGGATGCATTTGAGGACAATTGGACGTTGGAGAGGAAACGAGAGATTGTCCAGCATTTTAAACGTAACATAGCGTATGGCGGCGCTGTCATTGCTGCAAAACAAGGAGCAGAATTAATTGGATTTGCTATTATCGAAGCGGAACAATTTGGAGAAAAGTCTATATATCGAGAGTTATCCTATATCCATGTCACTCGCTCAGCCCGCGGACAGAAGGTAGGAGAGCAGCTTTTTGTTAAGGCAAAGCAAGTGGCTAAATTATTAGGAGCGGATAAACTGTATATCGGTGCGCATCCAGCAGTTGAAACCCAGCATTTTTACCGCAAAATGGGTTGTGTTCTAGCTCTGGAGATAAACGAGACGATAATTAGACGGGAGATTCGTGATATTCAGTTAGAGGTAACGCTGTAATCGCTATTATCTGGAATGCAACCTGAAAAAATGGATTCCCTGTTATTGACAATGTACACCGACCTGCATACAATAAAGATGTAAGTAAGTACTTGCGTTAAAGAAGGGTCGATAAATGAGCAATAATCAAAGTACGAGCGACAAGCTTCTTTTAGCAGCAATCGATCTCATGGCGGAAAAGGGATATGATGGGACGACAACCAAGGAAATTGCTGTTGCAGCAGGCGTGAACGAAGTCACGTTATTTCGCCATTTCGGAACAAAACAGAAGCTGCTTGAGGAAGCCTTCCGCCGCTATCATTATGCCGACGAGATGACAAAGCTGTTTAGTGACGGCTTGGCAGGTGAACTGCATTCCGACCTGCTCTTAATCAGCCGAACGTATCAAAAGATTATGAGGCGGAATAGAAAATTGTTTTTAATTTCTCATAGAGGCAGCAGTACTCTCCCGCCAGAGGTTTATCAAGAGGCCGGGAGACACCCTCAGCATCTGAAAAAACTTTTAACGAATTATTTGGCTGCTATGTCGGAGCAAGGCAAGGCCATGACGCCAAATCCTCAAATGGAAGCTATGTCTTTCATGTGGATGAATTACGGCGCGTTTATCAGCACGTACTTAAACGCCAAAGAGCCAGTTTCAGAAGATGCGTTAGACGAGTTTATGGAGGAAAGCGTACGGTTATTCGCTAGGGCTTTAACACCCTAGTCTTTTTTATAGAATAGTTGCAAGTGAGTACTTGCATACATCTGATGGGGAGTGATAGTCTATGTCTTCAGAATCACGTCAGCAAAAAAGTATGATCTTAATGCGCTTATTGATGTTCACCGTTATGATGTCTTCGATGAGCGCGCTTATGTTCAACGTGGTGCTGCCGCAAATCAGCAAGGAATTTCATCTAACCCTTTCAGAGGTGAGCTGGCTGTCTTCGGCCTATACGCTTATCTATGCGTTTGGAACGGTGACGTATGGGAAGTTAGCAGACCGGTTCCAACTCAAGAGCTTATTGACGTTTGGTCTGACGTTGTTTGCGGTTGGTTCGCTAATCGGACTCGTTTCCCAATCATTCTGGTTTGCCCTGCTTGGAAGATGTATACAATCAGCTGGTGCAGCGGCTGTACCTGCCATCGCACTGATTATCCCTGTTCGGTATTTTTCGCCTGAAAAGAGAGGGTCCTCACTAAGCATGACTGCCGTCGGGTTAGCGCTCGGAAGCGCCCTTGCACCTGTTATATCCGCGCTTGTCGTCAGCTTTGCGAACTGGCGCTGGCTATTTTTGCCCTCGTTGTTGATCCTGCTGCTGCTTCCACTGTATCGAAAATATTTGGAGCATGAGCAGAAAGAGGCTCCGCGAAAATTCGATTGGCTTGGCGGCAGCTTGCTCGCTGTATCCATTACGCTGATTCTGCTAGGGGTTACGAATCGAGCCTGGTTATATGTCGTTTTCGGATTAGCCGCATTAATACTCTTCATCGTAACCATCCGAAATGCAAAAGAACCTTTTATTCAGCCACAATTGTTTCTAAATAAAAAGTATTCCATCGGGCTGGCACTTACATTTCTCATCAGCAGCATTGGCATATCGTTATATTTTTTAACTCCCATTCTACTTTCGGAAGTGCATCAGTTAAGCTCCAATTGGATTGGCTTCGCCATGGTCCCAGCAGCTGTAGCCTCCGCCATTCTGGGGAGAAAAGGCGGGAAGCTAGCGGATTTGAAAGGAAATACCTATCTGTTCTCGGCTGCATCCGGTTTATTAATGACTTGTTTTGCTCTGATGTCCATCTTTACAGGAATATCGCCGCTATGGATCTCATTCTTTTTGATTTTCGGAAACGTGGGTCAATCTTTCTTGCAGATCGCGATGTCGAGTTCCATTTCAAGATCATTGCCCAAAGATCAGATTGGAGTGGGCATGGGGCTTTTCTCGATGATCAGCTTTATTTCGCAAGGAATTGCTGCCGGTGTGTACGGTATTATGGCAGAACAAGGCTCATCTGTTCATTGGAATCCGCTAAGTGTAGGATCGGACGGTCAACTATTCAGCAATATTTATTTCATTCTTGCCGCACTGCATATCGGAATTCTGCTGATCTACCGCTTGCAATTCCGCAACATAAAGCCGAGTATTTCAATAGAACGATAAACGAAATCGATTAAACAAATGGTTGAGCAGGCGCCGCGGCAGCCTGTTTTTTTTGTTATGGGAGAAATCGATTGTTGTATAACTATACAAATTAATGCATAATAATGCCATTACGAAAGTAGCTGCGATTAAGGTTAATGGGGGATATAAGATGTACTTGAAATGTGAATCGGACTTATTTGAAGATTATTTGGCGGAAACCGAAGATATCGATTTTAGCCACCCTTCCATTAAGGGAAAAGCTTCGGAACTCTATTCTGTTTCCCAAAATGAAATTGATTTTGTAAAGCATGCATATGAATTTGTTCGTGATGAAATCGATCATTCATGGGATATTAGAAGCTCTCGTATAACTCGTAAAGCCTCAGATGTACTATATTATAAAGAAGGCATATGCTATGCAAAGTCTATTTTATTATGTGCCTTGTTAAGGAGCAAAGGGATTCCGACAGGTTTTTGTTATCAAAAGCTTACTTTGGGAGATACACCCGAAACGGGGTACTGTATTCATGCCTTAAATGCCATTTATATTAAAAGCATAGAAAGATGGATACGCTTAGATGCTCGTGGAAATAAAGCAGGTGTTGATGCGGAGTTTTCTCTCAATGAAGAAAAATTGGCTTTTGCAGTGCGGCCGGAATTCAATGAATTGGACTATTCGGAAATATACAAAGCACCTCACTCGAAAACGATTGAAGCACTAAAACAAAATACGGATTGTTTGCAGATGTGTCTGTACGGATTACCGACTAGCCTTTAATTTTTGGCGCTCAACATTCTATGTACTTGGGCTGATCGACGGAATATATAACGAACTGCTGCACCTTCTTAACACAAACCGAGGACATAGAAACTGTCCGCGGTTTTTTTTCTTTTCATCCCCTTAAATTTTTGGTATCATCATAACGACTTATTAAATACGTTTAATAAGTATCGTTTGTTTGAGGTGGTGATCATGGTGAATGAGTTGCTTGCAGCTCCAAAAGAGATGAAGAAGGTTATCCTTCGCGGCATTCGTGCAGCCCTTCTGGCGCTTGGAAGTGCGACGAAAGCGGAACTGAGCAACGAATTGGGTATCAGCTTCCCTACCATTAGCAAGTTCCTGTCGCAAATGGAAAAGGAAGGGGAGCTCATTTTAGTTGGCCTAGATCATTCTAGCGGGGGAAGAAGAGCGCAAAGGTATGCTTACAATTCGGAATATATGCTGGGATTGGCAATATTTTTAGAAAAGACAGAAACGAACTACACGATCTTTAATTGTTCAGGGGAAGTGAAGGAACAAGCTTCTACGTCAAGTGTCCTCATGGATGATGTTCAAAGCTTAACGAAGCATATTGAAGACATCATTGAAAAATATCCGAGAATTAGCTCCTTGGCAATCGGTGTACCGGGTTCGGTCAACAATGGTCGAATCATTTATATACCAAGCTACGAGCAGTTCCATCATTTCGATATGAAAGGATACTTCGAAGATCGTTTATCTATCCCTGTCGTTGTAGAGAACGATATGAATGCAGCTGTCCTCGGATATCACGATAATAAGCTGAAAGATGAGAAGTCATGTCTGGTCTATTTGTATTTGGGTCAAAATGGTCCTGGAGCGGGCATTATCGTGAATGGCGATGTGGTCCGAGGAAGTACGTTTTTCTCAGGGGAGGTCTCGTTCGTCCCTCAGTATGATAATAAAAATTTTCTGCAAGCTTTGAACGATGGAAGCGGATCAGAAACCGCAAATCTTCGTGAGGAAGAAAGGATCGATGCGATTAGCCGGCTTGTAGCATCGTTTACGGCGATAATGAACCCGCACACGATTATTTTTTCGAATGACGAAGTGAACGAATCAATGATTAACCAAATAGCAGTCAAGAGTGCAGAGTATATCCCGGAGGAACATCTTCCACAGCTTACGGGGAGTGATTGGAAAAATGATTATTTATATGGTTTGCAGAAGCTAGGGCTCGATCTTATGATCTCTGGAACAAAAATATAATAGGAGTCAGGAGAATGGGTAACAAATGGCTACATTCTTTTTATTTATCGTTTATTTGGCTTTCGTTAGCTTGGGATTGCCTGATTCACTGCTTGGAACGGCATGGCCTGTCATGCAATTGGACTTTGAAGTGCCGCTAGAGACTGCTGGATTGCTATTTATGATAATCGCTGCCGGCACAATTGTGTCCAGCTTGGCAAGCGGAGCCGTCATTAATCGTTACGGTACAGGGAAAGTTACGCTTGTCAGCTGCATCATGACAGCCGGTGCTTTGCTTGGATTCGCAGTTTCTCCATCGCTTGTTTGGTTAATGATTTGTGCCATACCGCTAGGCTTAGGCGGAGGGGCGGTGGATGCTGGTTTAAACAATTACGTTGCTGCCCATTACAAAGCACATCACATGAGCTGGCTGCATTGTTTCTGGGGAGTCGGAGCAACGCTTGGCCCCATTATTATGGCTCAGTTTATTTCGGGGCAAAACGAATGGAGTGAAGGATACCTGACCGTTGCGGTTATTCAGTTTGCCTTAGTTGTCATCCTTTTCTTCACGCTGCCTTTATGGAAACGGGTCGCGAAAGGCAGCACAGCTTTAAGTAAAGAGCCTGAGGCATCAGAAGAAGGAGCAAGTGAACAATCTTCCGAAAAGATAAAGCCTTTGCAGATTAAAGGGGTAAAGCTTGCTTTGGTATCCTTCTTGTTTTATTGCGGCGTCGAATCAACCATGGGCCTGTGGGGAAGCAGCTTTCTTGTAAATGTGAAGGATTTACCTGCTGCGACAGCTGCACAATGGGTTTCTTTATTTTACGCGGGCATCACGATCGGCAGGCTGATCACCGGTTTTATTACGTTCAAAATGAGCAACCGTATTCTCATACGTGCTGGGCAAATTACGGCTTTAGTTGGCGCGGCGCTTATGTTTTTGCCATTGCCGCCCGTGTTCTCGCTAGCAGGCTTTATGATTGTCGGATTAGGCTTGGCGCCGATTTATCCGTGCATGCTGCATGAAACGCCGGTACGGTTTGGGAAAACACATTCCCAGACCATTATGGGCTATCAAATGGCAGTGGCCTATACGGGCAGTACGTTTATGCCTCCGGTTCTCGGTTTTCTTGCTTCGTATACAACAATCGGAATTTTTCCGTCGTTTATCGTAGTTTCTGCTATCGTTATGTTTTTGTTTTCAGAGAGATTGAATGTCTTCTTGAAAAGAAATCGTGTTTTAAAAGAGAGAACACCGAATATCTCTATAAATTAATTAACTCTTATGCAAGATTTTGATCGGCAGCTTAGGGCTTTTTGTCCGCAACTGCCGATTTTATTTGTATATGGATTAGTAAGGCAGATCACTTTGGAAGAAGAGTCCACGGTCCATATAACGTTATAAATCTATGATCGGGGGTAAAGAATAATAAACGGTAAGAAGAGGTGACTGCATTTGGAGGTATATTTGCCAATCATTATAAAGCTGATTACAGCTTTTGCTGGACTATGGTGTTTGACACGTTTACTTGGCAAAAGGGAAATTGCCCAGCTTTCGCCTTTCGATTTCATATCTTCTGTCATAATGGGTGAAATTGTTGGCAATACGATTTACGATGAGAAGGTTTCGATATGGATGCTTATTTTCGCGCTGGCGATTTGGGCAGGACTCTCTTATTTATTTGAAAAAATAATGGAATTCGGCAAGCCGCTGCGCAGGCAGCTTGAAGGTAAACCTGAGCTACTGATAGTAAATGGAGAAATTGATATGGAGGCGCTGCGTCGAAATAATATGGCATTCGATGAGCTTCGCATGATGCTTCGGCAGCGAGATGTATTCTCTCTCAGCGATGTGGCATACGCCGTCTACGAGACGAATGGAGCGCTTAGTATTTTGAGAAAATCGGTTTATGAGGCTGTACAGCGTGCTGATTTAAATCTTCAATCATCCCCAGCCTATCTGCCCCATATCATTATCGAGGATGGAATTCCTCAACCGAAGGGGCTTGCCGCAATTAACCGTGATGTGAAATGGCTGCTATTTGAATTGAAAAAACGCGGTTACCCAGATATCCAGTCGGTCGCTCTCGCTGAATGGACGATTGAGGGGGGATTAGAGGCGATTCCTCGTTTCGATAGAAAAGGCGAAGAGATAGAGCCTCTGCAAATTTAGACGCATAAATCCTATCATGGTTGCAAGCAAAAAAAGAGCAGTCTCCAGAGGAATTTAATCCTCAGGGACTGCTCTTTAATTCACTTAGCGATTGCGTCCGCCGCCGCCGCGCGGTTTGTTTGAAGAGCTTCCGCCGCGCGTGCTGCTGCGACCACTAGCGGGTGAGCCGCTGCGTCCACCTGCAGGTGAGCTGCTGCGACCGCCAGCAGATGAATTCCCGCGCTGGCCGCCGCGGCTGCCACTTGCTTTGCCGCGTACAGCTCCGCGTTCGTTGCTTGCTTTGGCATCCTTACGCCCTGCTTCCCACGGACTCTCTACCGATGCCGCTGGTTTGCCTGCAACATGCTCAGCGCCGCGCGGGCTTCCAAAGCCTCCGCCACGGCTTGCGCCGCCGCGGGCTGCAGTGGCGCGATTACCTGTCCGTTCGCCGCCGCGAGGAGCACCGCCACGAGGAGCGCCTCCGCGATTGCCTGCGCGTTCGCCGCTACGAGGTGCGCTGCCGCTTTCGAATCGCTCGCCGCGACGAGCTGCCCAGCCGGATGTTTCGCCAGCCGTTTCCACAGCTTCGCCGCGTACTTCTGCCGTTCTTCCCGTACGTTTGCCGGCTGCGGGACGTACGGTCTCGCGCTGGCCTCTGCGTCCGCCTGGCTTAGCGCCCCGATCCTGCTGTCCGGAGCGACCGCCACGGCGACCGCCTTCCGCAGGCTTGCCGCCGCGAGCGGCGCCTCTTCCGCCGTCAGAACCAGCAGGACGGCGGCCCGTCTCAGGACGATCACCCGACTGTGCACGTACAGCTGTTTCTACGCCTTCGCTGTCAATCGCACGGCGAGGAAGCTTAGCGTTAATGCTTTGCTCAATAAGCAGCAAATGGTTCTTGTCATATGGCGTTGCCAGCGTTATCGCAGCGCCTTCATGTCCAGCGCGCCCGGTTCTGCCGATTCGGTGAATATAAAGCTCGCCGTCCTGCGGTACGTCGTAGTTGTACACATGCGTTACGCCTTCAACATCAAGGCCGCGTGCAGCAACGTCAGTCGCAACAAGCACTTGAAGACGCGCATCTCTAAAGCGTTTCATAACCTGCTCGCGCTTCGCTTGCGTCAGATCGCCGTGCAGCTCATCGGATTCAATGCCGATTTCCTGCAGCTCTTTGTTCAGCTTCTTCGCGCGAACCTTCGTCCGGCAAAAAATAACAGCTAGATAAGGCTGATGCTTCTCAAGCAAATGTACAAGCGTTTGCTGCTTGCTGCGATCTGTCGTTTCATAAACGATTTGCGTAATGCTGTCGAGCGTTACGTTCGTGCTGCGAACGCGAATATCGACAGGCGTTTTCATATAATCCGCTGCCAATTTGCGAATAGCATCAGGCATCGTAGCGGAGAAGAGCATCGTTTGACGAGCCTTCGGCGTTTGCGAGATAATGCTTTCTACATCTGGCAGGAAGCCCATGTGAAGCATTTGATCCGCTTCATCTAGGACTAGCATTTGCAGTTTGCCAAGGCTGACGGTTTCGCGCTTCATATGATCGATAAGACGGCCTGGCGTCGCAACAACGATATGAGGCGAACGCTGCAGCTTGCGGATTTGAGCATCAACATCTTGGCCGCCATAAGCAGCAAGAACGCTAACGCCTACAGCAGGCACAAGCTTTTTAAGCTCGCTCGTTATTTGAATGGCAAGCTCCCTTGTTGGTGTTAGGATGAGTGCCTGCACTTGTTCTTTCTCTATATTAATTCGTTGCAAAATAGGCAAAGCAAACGCGATTGTTTTGCCTGTGCCCGTTTGTGCTTGTGCGATGACATCCTGTCCATTAAGCAGGAGAGGGATTGCTTGCTTTTGAACCGGTGTCGGCTCGGTAATTCCATCTTGGTGAAGCAATTCGCTTAGCTTGGGAATGATACCCAAAGCGTTAAAGGCGTTAGACATTAATACATTTCCTCTTTTCGTAAACATCGTTTGATGTTAAGTATAACAGCTGTCCTTATAATGTGCATCTTTACTTTGCATATGCTATGCTTTAAACCAACATTATAAGCATAGAGGCAGGTTAAATGATGAATGGAACAGAGCGCTCCGCCATAAGATCGGGGCTTGAGGTCGATATTGTATTGAAGCAGGACCAACGGACCGGTAAACTAACACGAGGTGTCGTGAAGGATATTTTAACCAATTCGCCAAAGCACCCGCACGGCATTAAAGTGAGACTGGCCGACGGCCAAGTCGGACGCGTAAAAAATATTATTGCTCAGCCGTAAAGGAGGGGGACTATGGCATTTGGCATCAAGAGACAAGAGATGGAGCAATGGAAGGCGGCAGTAGCGCGCGGAGAGATCGCTTTTCTCACACATTATTGGCTAGATCCGCGGTTTCCAGACATGCGGACAGTGACAAAGGTTGGCTGCGCCGATATGGGGAAGCTGTCTCGCTGGTGTCTCGATCACGGTCTTAATCCCAGGTATATTCATGCGCGTTCGGAGTATCCGCATTTCGATCTGCTTGGACCGAAGCAGCGCGAAATATTAAAGCAGGCGAACCAAATCGAACAGCTTGAGAGATTTGGCATGCAATGAGGACTGGAAGTACAAATGGCTGCTCATTGAGTGGCTGTTTTTTTTTGCTATGACCACCAAAAATGTTCTCGCACGTGAACTATTCTTCCAGTAAGATAAGAGAATCGAATGGAAATGTTTGCCTATTTTATGAGATGAGGGAACTTAAATATGAATAATGAAAAAGAGCGGCTGCTGCAGGCCTTTGGCGAATGGATAACTTTTGTAACGGATTTGGCTAAATATGATGAGTGGATTTGGAATCAAAGCGTGGCAGTTTTGAAATGGTCCGTTCGCGAGGTCGTGGCGCATATTTTACGATGGGATGATTATTTCTATGAAGAAGCGATTGTTAAGGCAGCCGAAGGCATGCTGCTTACCGTTAAGCATCTCGATTATGATCAGTTCAACGAAAGCGCGAAAGCATACGGTAAAACGACCTCGATCGCAGAGCTAACGAGTCAAGCGGTGCAGAGCCGTAAGCGAATTATAGATACGATAGCTAAGCTGACAGATGAGCAATATGATGCCTCATATATAGATGCGGACGGGCATCCTTTCCAGATGCCGCAGTATATGAACGATTTTATTTGGCATGACGAGCATCATATTCAGCCAATTAAAAGGCTGCTGCATTTTCGTATCGAGGAAATGAGCTTGAACGGGTGGCCTGCCTTGCAAACGGTCGTTTATGACGGATGGCTGCAGCGGTTTGCGGAAGGCTATACGAAGCGTTCAAATTCCATTAATCCGATCTACAGCCATACGTTGGAGCTGGATGCCAAAATACGCGCCTGCGAGAAACGATATGTGAAAGAGGGCATTCGTACAACATTCAAAATTACACCCTTCAGCCAGCCAGCCTCACTGGACGATGAACTAGCTGCACGAGGCTACGAGCTTATCGATCAAACGGTTGTTAAGACGGTCCACTTATCCGAGGTGCTGTCTCCCTCTCATGCAGATGTCTGGCTTGAAGACAAACCGACAGAGGCATGGCTGGATGCGATAACCGTGTTTAGCGGACTAACGGACAAGCAAAGGGCTATTACTCGGAAAATGGTTGAGCAACCGCCGCTCGAGCAATGCTTTGCTATTTTGCATCATAACGGAATTCCTGTCGCTTGCGGGTTTGCTGTCATCGAAGACGGCTTTGTTGGACTTTATGATATTGTCACAGACCCAGGCAACCGGAGCAGAGGGTATGGCGAGCAGCTTATTTTGCATTTGCTGCAATGGGGAAGAGGACGGGGAGCGAAGGAAGGTTATTTGCTCGTAGTAAAAAATAATGCGCCAGCCAATCGGCTTTACGATAAAATCGGTTTTGTGCCGCAGTATGAATATTGGTATCGTGTTCAGAAACAAATGTAATATGAAATGGATAAATATAAACGCAACCCTTATAGTTCCCAATAATAGGAATATTCCTCAATAACTCAGCGAGGCTGCCGTGTAGCACGGCAGCCTCGTTCTCATGATTATTTTAAAATTGATTTCCCTCCCACTATAAAGTAATGTTTTCTCCCGTTTTCTCGCTTATTCTCAGTATTACAACATTGACACCTTGTGTGGTAGTGGTGGAGAATGTAGACTCTACATCATTTTCTGTAAGGACGTAGGCGGGAACAGAGCTTAGGATCGTTTGGTTCCAAAACTGTGGAAATTGGATATGATCGCACAGTGGATCTCCACATGCACCCTTGGGGT
>NZ_JBXCIW010000030.1:0-57390 GCF_056786335.1 Paenibacillus sp. Y280 | reverse complement strand
AGACAAGCTGTTGCCTTGGTCAACATCGCTACCGCTGACTTGCCACGTGTTTAAATCTTAATCCAGCTTATCTTAGCTCTCATCTGATGACAAGGTGGGGGCTATTTGACGCTTACTGTTCAAATGTAAATAATTCCTTTCAATCATCCGAAATCGCCGAGGACTTCCCAATCCCTAAAGAAGCGAAATTAATTAGTTCCAACAAGACATCAGCACAGTACACACTTACGAGTGTAACCGAAGAGGACGGCTTACCTGAAAGTTATCGAACTGAGATTCAGATACGAGATTGGAAAGAAGTAGACCGATTAGGCGCAAAATATGTCTTCGAAAAAAATGGAAATAAAATCAGTTTATTTATTTTTACAGGAAAAATTGAGTTAAGCAAACTTCAATAATATTAATAGTGATAAACGTACGCTAGCTGGAAATTCCTTACACTAAGGAATTCCGGCTTATTTTGTGTACTATGGGAAGTTCAACTTTATGTCGAATTGCTTCTTTGCTTTCTGACCGGTTATGAAAATACGGAAATGGGTGGAAGCAAGATTTCAACAATGCCTTGCGATTGTGTTAATATATTTTTAACAGTAATCGTAGCATCAAAATATCTATTCATATAGAATTAGGGGGAATGTAATGAAATTTGCTTATCTGTTATTAGTCTTATTTACTCTGAGTTCATGTGCACCGGTAGTCTCGGAAGATAGCAGCGAAGATAGTGCTATAAACAATGAAATTACGCCCAGCACTGAACTGAATGTATTACAAGATTCCCCCGGATACTTAGCTGAAAATGAAGGGGAACTATCTATTCAGGATTCTGAAACGGCTTATGAAATGTGTGTGAGAGCGCTGACTGACTATTATAAAGCGATCTGGAACGGCACGGATATTGAATTGGATACATTTATAGATAACAAAAACCTTAAACAGTATACGCAAAAGAAAATTCAATCTCAATATGATGTGTATGCCCCATTTGATGATAAGGTGCAAAATATTAAGATTGGCGCTTGGGAAGTGGAGTATACGGATGATGTGGATGGAGGTTTTCTTTATTTAAAATTACCTGTGCAAGTTAATATGACTGTGGGTAGTCGTGGAGAAGTTACTGAGTTTCTTGTACGTAATGTAAACGGCAAGTTAGTCATTGTTGATTGGTATACGGGTACAAAAGATGGTTATGATTTCATGGTTCGCGGAAAAAATCTAACGATTAACAACCCCGATATTTGGAATGATAGTGAATGGGTAAAGAAGTTAGATAGTATTACAGATTGAATTTTATGCTCAATAAGGGGTAGCGTCTTTTTAACAACGTTAAGAAAGTTTTAGTTGGTCTTAAAGAGGCTGTTCAATAAGTACCTTATACGGGTATAAAAGCAAAAATGCACCTTAGCGAAAAAATGGTAAAATGGAAGTACTCCTACAACCAATTTAACCATACGCGAGGTGCATTTTCATGGACTTGCAGCTTGAACTGCTGCCCTACCATTACTATAACACACGCGGAACGGAACTGATCGATCATGTCGATGACTCTATTGTGCTTGAGAAGATTGCTCCGCTGTACAAGGATGGCGGTCGTCCTCCAATTGACTCCAGAATATGCTCTCGGATGCATTATCTATACTTCACCCGACCGGAAATTTCCTCGTTTCGGGAGCTGGTAAGGCAATTTTTTAATTCATTCTTTTCGATCCCATTGCCCAAGCATTGAAAACTGACAGACTTTCTGCTACCGACGCTTACGGGCATCGATTCCAGACCGATTTGGGCCAATGTCAACGGATACAAGCACAAAAGCTGCGATTGCCTGGACCAAGGCAAGTGTGCTTGTGAGAAGACTTACTCCGACCCGGATGCCACCTGCGGCGTACAGCGAACAAAAGACCAGAACAAGTTTTTCATAGGTTTCCGTAAGCACTCCATCGTCTGTCCCAGCCCGAAAGGCCCGATCGTCTTGTTCCCAACGATACGGCAGACGTTAAAGTGATGTTGCCGCTCGTTGAACTGATGAAGAAGATCGAAGGGCTGAAAGTCGATTATTTGGTGGCGGATCTGGGTTGGACTTCTGTCAAGATAGTAGACACAGATATTTTTCTTGCGCCACTCGATTCAGGTACATACGTTCGAAATCTGATGGCGTTTGATACCCGATCGAAGAATGAATGCGTTCATTGTTGTAAAATACCTCAATGTATTCAAAGATGCTTTTCTTCGCTTCTTCTCGGGTTTCGTACTTATTAAGGTAAATCAGTTCCTTTTTCAGTACACTATGAAATGACTCAATGCAGGCGTTGTCATAACAGTTTCCTTTCCGGCTCATGCTACCAACCATCTCGTAAATCTGGAGTTGTTTCTGGTAGTCTAAGGAGGCGTATTGGCTACCGCGATCCGAATGGTGAATCAGACCTTGATCCGGATGCTGACGTCCATGAGCTTGCTTTAAAGCCTGAAGGACAAGCTCTTTGGTCATCCGCTCATTCATATGCCAGCCTACGATTTTACGTGAGTACAAGTCCATTACGCTCGCCAAATAGAGCCAGCCCTCTGCCGTATGAATGTAGGTAATATCTGTAACCCATTTCTCATTCGGCTTGCTTGCGGTAAATTCCCGATTCAGCACGTTCTCTTGCACGGGTAGGGTGTGTTTGGAGTTCGTCGTCGCTTTGTATTTCTTTACGGTTTTAGATCGGATACCATTGGCTTTCATGATACGTGTGACCGTACGCTGAGAGACTGTGATGCCCTTTTGATGCAGTCGTTCGGTCACCTCAGGACTACCGTAAAGCTTCCTGGATTGGTCATACACTTCCTTTACCTGCTCAGTCCATTCCTTATGTTGACGCTCACGTTCACTCTCAGGGCGCCCTAACCACTTATAATAGCCGCTACGAGAAACTTGCAGTACGAGGCACATCTTCTCCAGTCGGTACTCGGAGCGGTGTTCATGGATGAACGTATACTTTACCGACGGTCTTTCGCAAAGAAGTGCATAGTCTTTTTTAGAATTTCGTTCTCTTCTTGCAGTTCACGAATCTGCTTTTGGTATTCTTTTAGCCGTTGATCTTCCGACTTCACCGCTTGCACAGCAACGATTTCCGGCTCCCCGCCATACCGTTTCACCCAGCCATACAAGGTATTGGCGTTAATCTTTAACTCACGTCCGACCTCAGCGACAGGCTTTCCACTCTCCTTGATATATTGAACTGTTTGCTTCTTGTATGTTTCATCATGCTCGATCTTCTTCACAGACACAGTCTCCCTCGTTCAAGTTGTTGAATCTAGTATAATCTGTGTCTACTATTCAGTCTAACTTCAGTTTTATGTTATACGTTGCGTTACAAGATGAACAAAATGATACGTATCCGTTAGTAACTGCCGAAATATGGGTAGATCAAGTAGAATCAGGTGGACCGTGGGATTATAAACGAACACTTGGGACAACAACCGCTTATATCTATAATGGTTGGAATACTACAGGAGAAAACATTGGTAATATGCATTATGGATATGTAGGCAGAGCCGCAGGGTTTCCAAGGATCCTTTTAGAAACGGCTGCTGGTGCCGCCCAAATTATGGATGACACTGCTCAAATCAAATGGTGGGCAACTTATTTCGATGATCCAAATGATCAGGCATGGATAAAAACAGGTATGAACCTGTGGGATTGGAAAATGCTACCCAGTACACAAGCTACTATACTCTCTAATACACAATCACAATCTAACGCAGCAGAATCACCATCAGCAAGAGGAATAACTAAGGATTCACCAATATTCAATTCTTTATCTGTTACAGAGAAAAAAGAAATTGAACAAAGAGTAAATGCGATATCTGCAAAAATGAAAAAATAGAAATAAAGGCTAAGGTTTATATGAAAAAAAGCTGAACCGGAGGTTCAGCTTTTTTTTATTCGAGCAGCCTACCTATAAACTATCTATAAATAAAATATATGCGGTAATAAGTAATATTGCTATAGATAAAACCAGTGCTGCTATCGCTCTCAAAGCTGATAGCCAGCCTTTAATACCTGACACTCCGAGTGCCCCAAGAATACAGCTTACTATTGACAACACTAATAGAATATTAAAAGGCTCAGTCCATTTATTTTCAATTAGTAGAGCAAAATCGTGTTGAAATAATAAAAAGAACATTCCCCAACACATCAAGGAGAACCAAAATGCCCATATATTAATTATTCTCAGTACTCTCAACATATTAAACCCTATTCTCCCTTCTTTTCCAATATCTATTATGTTATCATAAGCCGACAATACTGGCCAACTCTTGCGCGGAAAATCATCGGTTCACCATTCTTCAGCTCATAGCTTCAAGCTTCTACATTGAAGGAAGCCTTGCGTAGTTATCAGTTAAGATAATTGACGAAAATATACGCTAAGCTTTTGAGCATGTCCGGCATGGTAAGAACTGTTCCTTATGGAGCAGCTCTTCTTCCGTCTGCAATCACCTTGCACCGCGCCCTAAGCTTCGCTTTAGAACAAAAAAACTTCTCGAAGAACAGATCATCCTCCCAATTAGACACCACTTCGTTGAATACTTTGTTTACAGAGTTAAGATATCCCGTCAACAAAGTAACAATTTCGATGATTTTCACTACGTTGCCTACTATGAGCTGGCCCTCATATAACTCTGACGTTTTCTTCACAACCTCTTAGAATTCAATCTGACAGGACCGCCGCTAACGTTCGATTTTTTCCGTTTCGTGAAGTGACCCCAACCAGTCCTTTGAGGGTCTGGTTTTTTCGATACATAAGATAAGTTATTTACTGAAACGCCGTTAAGCTAACGGGCAGGGTAGTTAAGCAGCTGAATCATGAAAACGGGATCATGCAAAGCTCCCAAAATATCCATGCAGATGATCTGTTTTTGGAAAGGATTCCCTCAACTTTTGCCGAACATATATTCTCTGTGACTATAAGAGAGGGTGATATCTTGAGGGAATTTCCTGTTCAATCTGATAATGAAAAGTTTGAACCGCTTACTGCCTATGTACAAGAGGCGAAAAAGAACTTTGGAGCATCTGCGGCATCGGTAATGGTCATACACAATGACCGTATTGTATTGGAACAGTATCATGGATTTCATCATCACAAAAAGGGAGCCGTTCCCGTATATCGGAGCATTCTCTATTTAATATTTATTCAACAAGAAAAACTTATGTTTGCTTAGCAATGGCGATGGCTGCCTTGGAAAAAAGCATTCCATTCACCACTTATGTTCATGAGATAATCAATGAATTAGGAGAGAGTGAGTTAGGACACTTAACGTTGAGTGATCTTGCAACGGCAACTGGACCTAAGTATTTTAGCGAACAACGGATCGAACGGGAAGGTGTACAAGGCTTTGTGGTAAGAGCATTGACTGGGAAAGTTATTTCCGAGTACCTCCACGAAAAAGCATTTAATAAGTTGATAATGAAGGGAACGGAATGGGCTAGCATTCCACATCGAAGTTTAGTAGGCGATTATACTTCCTCAGACACCTTCGCGCTTGTTAGGCTAGAATCATCTGACGGTCATGAACGGAATCTGTATTCGAGTACGAGGGATTTGGCCACTTGGGGATATTTGCATCTGAATAAAGGAAGCATAAGTGGAAATCAGATTATCTCCAATAGTTTGTTTAGCCTCACAGAGGAATTAAAAGCAAAGCATCAATCCAAGCGAATACTAGGGTGGTATCATCAAAAAGACTGGTACTATGCTACAGGTGCGGCAGGATGTCACTGCGTAGTCCTACCTCAACATAATGCGGTTGGTATTCGAATGATGAACAAATATACTAGTGATTATAAAGACGATCAGGTCGCATTTAATAGCTTATTACTACAGTGTTTATCTAAATAATCGGTTCGAAGTACGTTACGCTAAACATTCCTGTAGGGCCTAAGAAATGGCCTTTGTCAAAAAAGGAGCGCCTCGGTATGATGGGTTTGTCGAAGAGTTTATAACTCAACACCATCAAGGAGGCGCTCTTACTATGAAGTTTAAGCAATCAGACGGACAAAATCAACGTATTGAACGAATTACCACATCTCACCTTGTTGTAGGAATAGATATCGCGAAGGAAGCTCATGTAGCACAAGCAACTAATTTTCGCGGCATTATACTTAGTAAGCGACATCTTACATTCTCAAATACAATTGAAGGATTCGAAAAATTAGAACAATGGATCGATGGAATACAAGAGAAACACCGCTTAAAGGGACTCATAATCGGCATGGAGCCGACAGGACACTACGGGTATAACCTGGCGAATTGGCTTGCCGACAAGGGCAAGCACGTTGTCATGGTGAATCCGGCCACTACTAAACGAAATAAGGAGAACCGGGATAATTCTCCCTCCAAGAGTGATCCGAAGGATGCGCTTGTCATCGCTGACGTGGTCAGCCGAGGCTACTACTATGAATACTCGCGACAGGCTATCGTTTTTCAAAGGTTGAAGACGATTATGAGTGACCGGGAATTTTGGGTGACGAATAGTGTACGGCTGCAGAATCGAATCATCCGCTGGTTAGACATTCGCTTCCCTGAGTATTTCTCAGTTTTTAAAGACTGGACCTGCATACGGTCATTGGCTACTCTGAAAGAATTCCCTTCTCCGCAAGACCTAGCGTCACTGTCCGTATCAGAGGTGATTACAGGATGGAGAGAGCATATGAAGCGAGCCGGCGGCTCCACTGGCATGCAGAAAGCTGCGCAGCTCATCGCTCAAGCTAAACGTAGTGTAGGCGAAACGACTGCCCTCGATGAAGCAAAACAGGATTTGGGGCGGCTATTTCAAGAGTTCGAACGGATTGTTGAGATACTAGAGAGAATAGAAAAGGATATACAAGTGTTGCTCAGTGAAATTCCTATGCTGAATCATCCTGAATCAGTCATATGAATTCAACTCGTTTTTATTACAATTTAAAATTAACTTTGTGAGCCTTCTGGCTCGGTTACGGTTTCATAACTTCGTACACCTTCGAGCACAATCGAAAAAAAACGCCGCTCAGCTTCAGTACATTGAAGTGAACGGCGAAGTATGGTTCATTTTAGGTTTATGTTATTTACTTAGGATGATGCTCCGTACTTCGTGTGACACCAAAGATACTATGAGTTTGACCGCTCGGTCCTTCTGCGTAAATGTCGAAGTGATCGTGAATTAGTTGATCAGCTGAGTAGTGCCAAACATATGTCCAGTAATCTTTGTTACTACTCTGTTCAAACAGTAACTTTCGGTTAATCCACTGTTCCGTACCAGTTGGGACCATATAAATCTTAATCTTATTGGCATATTGAGTAGTAATACGAATGACCATTTCCCCTGAACCTTGTGGAATGTTAACCCAAGACCCTTCTATCTTTGGGTCTGTGTCAATAGATAGTCTAGGTAGTTGAGCTGCATCTGCATTATCAAGCCCTGTTACAACTAACGAAATAATCACTAAAGTGATTAGTAGTAGCTTTCTCATATGTTTGTTCACCTCCGAATTTTTTTCAATATTACGTCATTTTCAAATGTCAAAATGGGTACTAATACGTTTACTGACTTGAGTCTTTCGAATTTCGGTACATTGTGACTCAAAGGGCATAACATCAACTAATGTCTCCCTTTTCTTTTTCTTTTATTCAATGACGCGCTGATTCAACCGTATTCCGGCCATGAACGGAGAAAGTCATTAGAAGTTTATTCAAGCTTTTGGATTGATTTTTCAAAGGCCTGCTAAAATTTTCTCATCGTTTGATCACTAGTCTTTTTTGTTTTGCCAACTTGCAACAGTAAATTTGTTCAATGGAACGAACCTCCTTTTTTCTAATGACCGCTAATTTAGATTAGCGGTCATTAGGTATTTTCAGAGCCTATACTTGATGCCCGCTAATGTAAGTCAAGATTTGGAGGCTTTACTAATGAGAGAGGCGACCGGGATTTCGGAACAGGGTGAGCAGACGATTCAGGACTTCATTCATGCCCTCACCACCCAAGAAGATTTGAATCCTAAAACACTAAAGGAATACGCAAGCGACTTGAAACATTTTATCGGTTGGTTTGAGACAGCCGACCACCAAGAGGAAGAGGTTATATTTCGAATTGAAGATGTGGCTACTCCAACATTAACAAGATATCGGGAAGCCGCACAAAAAGTAATGGAATTGAAACCAGCGACCATTAATCGACGGCTTATAACCCTGAAACGTTTTTTTCGAGTGGGCCGTGTCAGAATCCAGGATTCGCCGCGACCCTTCGAAGCCGGTTAAATTGGTTCCGGAAGAGAAGGTAAGTCCCAGGCAGATGACAGACAAAGAAGAAGCTGCATTGATCGCTGCGGCTGAGCATGGCGGTTCCCTTCGGGATCAGACCGTTCTTATCGTGATGTTTCACACCGGCTTACGAACATTGGAAGTATGCGATCTGGCTCCAGGAGATATTCAAATCGGAAAACGCAGCGGCCAGCTTACGATCCGATCCGGAAAACGGAATAAACAGCGGGAAGTTCCTTTGAACGCTACGTGTAGAGCTGCTTTAGAAAAATATCTGGCAGAACTCCCTCTAGACATTCCTTATCTGTTTCCATCGGAGAAAACTGGCGATCGATTAACAGAACGAGCTTTACGCCATGTGATTCAAAAATACATGAAATCGGCGCGGCTCGAAGGATTGAGCGCCCACGATCTACGGCACCGATTCGGGTACGTGATGGCAGAAAACACCCCATTGCACCGTTTGGCGCAAATTATGGGACACGATAGTCTGGACACAACGATGATTTACGTCAAAGCAACCCGTGCGGACCTACAAGCGGAAGTCGAAAAAATAGCTTGGCAATAGGGGGAAGAGAACGATGTACGCGAGAGTAAGGGAACTGCTGACTCCGGAGGAACGGCTGCAATATAAGCAGATACCGCCTGATCTCGGCGAATGGGAATTGGGCACCTATTTCACATTTACGCAGCATGACCTTGAAATCATCCAGCAGCGGCGAAGAAATTATAATCGACTCGGCTTTGCCGTGCAGCTGTGCGTACTTCGTTATCTCGGCTGGACGCTTTCTGATATAAAGGAAGTACCGGTTCAAGTTCTTCGTTATATTGCAAAGCAAATCAATGCCGATGTGGAGTCTTTTGCATCTTACGGCGAACGGGAAGCTACGAAATACGAGCATCTGGAGGAAATCCGGAAAGAGTATGGCTACCAGACATTTACCTTGAGCGAGTATCGTTCTTTGTGCAAGCATCTTTTCAGCCATGCAATGGCAAACGGCAATCCCTTACACCTGATTCAGCTTGCACTCGAAGATTTACGTAAGCGTAAAATCATCCTACCTTCAATGGCCACGATTGAAAGAGCAGTTTGGGAAACTCGCAAACGGACAGAAGAAAAAATATTTAAGCTGCTCAGCAGCTCACTGACAGAATTACAAATTGCTAAGCTGGATCGCGTCATAACCACCATGCCGGAAAGCAACAAAACCTACTTGGCATGGTTAAGGGAAATTCCAGGTACCAGCTCTCCGGATTCTTTTTTGAAGGTTATTGAAAAGCTCGAATACATAAGGGAATTGCAACTGCAAGTAGATACGAAAGGCATCCATCCGAACCGGCTAAGGCAGCTTTCTAAAATCGGTTCGCGTTATGAACCTCATTCTTTCCGCCGCTTTAATGATCCGAAAAAGTACGCGATTTTAGTAGCGTACCTATTAGAGCTGATTCAGGATTTGACAGACATGGCATTCGAGATTCACGACCGGCAGATTATGATACTGCTCTCCAAAGGGAGAAAAGCCCAAGAGGAACTTCAAAAACAAAACGGTAAATCGATCAACGAAAAGGTTGTTCACTTTGCCGATCTTGGGGCTGCTCTTATTAAGGCCCGAAGTGAAGGCACTGATCCGTTTGTTGCGCTTGATGCCGTTATGCCGTGGGATCAGATCGTCGCATCCGTGGAAGAAGCTAAACGGCTGGCGCGGCCCGTAGATTACGACTATTTGGACTTGCTGGAAAAGAAATTCTATGCGCTCCGGAAATATACGCCAACGCTGCTAAAATCGTTGGAGTTTCGGTCAACCAAGTCGGCAGAACCGCTAATGAAGGCGGTCGATATCATCCGGGACATGAATGAAACCGGAAAGCGAAAGGTTCCGGAAGGCGCACCGCTGAACTTCGTTTCGAACCGCTGGCAAAAACATGTTTACGACGATGACGGAACCATCAACCGGCATTATTACGAAATGGCTGTCCTGACAGAGCTGCGGAATTACGTTCGTTCCGGGGACGTATCCATTGTCGGAAGCCGTCAGCATAAGGACTTCGAGGAATACCTTGTACCGAAATCTGATTGGAATGGTATCGATCCTAACTGTGCGAAGAAAATAAAGTTGTAGACTGAAGTCGTTGATTTCACGGGGTTTTGGAGTCGGGAAATCGGTAGCTTTTGAAAAATAAGTTTTAGACTGACTCATGATTACGGTGCATTAATAAAGGAAATCAGAAAATAAAGTATTAGACTGGATGTGTTGATCCCATGCGTATTTTCGAATTACAATCTCTTCAGACTTCACCAAATAAATATTAGACTGACCCCAATAAAAGAAACAACATCGGCAGCCATAGACGAGAAAATAAAGTCCTAGACTGCCGATGTTTTATTGAGCTATCGTTATCGAAAACCCACAAGTACAGGAACGGATTCCTGAAACAAGTGGGCTTTTTAATTTGTAGTGGATTACCAAGCAGCGTATACTTTAGATGTATAAAAGTTTATTAACGCACTAGTTGGGAATAATGGGTTACCCCAAAATGCATCAATGTAAACACCTTTACCAGCGTCAGAATAAAGAATAGTCCCACCTTTAATTAGCGTAATTCCTATGATAATATTTGCTATCCATCCAGGAGCACCAAAGTGAGTAAGAGCGGCATTTAATAGACCAGTAGAAATTGCCGCTGTTCCAGCTATATAAATAGGGCGACTCTTGACGTCTTCAAGAAAATTGTGAGATAAGAAAATACGGTATCCCCACCACAACAATTCGTAATCCCAATATGCAGAAGTGTTAATAGATGCGATAGTTATTTGAGAAGTAGACTGTGTAGGGGTTACCTTTATGCTGTTATGATCTGTGATACTAATACTAATTTGAGCATCATTCGGGAGGATTTTCTTCGCTTGATCATTTGCTTTGTTTAAGGCTTTTTTCACGAGATTGATTTCATCTTTAGTTAAGGTATTTGAAGCATTTTTTGCAAGGGTAAATTTCATTGATTTTAACTCAATATATGGATCTGCTTTTTGCTGTAATTCTTCGTTGATTTCAATAATAGTTTCCGTTTCCCCCTGTGTCTTACTTGGTTTTGCTGCATGTACTGCTGAGGTGACCATAAGCATTAACATGATTGCTGCCGTAAAAGCGGATACGAACTTTTTCATTTTTTCACCATTCCTCCCAAAAGTTATGTATAATCAACTAAGAACATATCATTGTTGTATATTTTTGTAAATCAATTTTTTTGTTAATTTCTGTTCGTTTTGAGTTTACTAGAGAGTTACCAAAAAATTATTTGAGTAGGATGGTGCTTAAGTGAAAAAAATGATTAGTAACTTAGTCCTAACTTTTTTAACAGGAATGCTAGCTTTTTACGTGGTTACTCGAACAATAACCGTGATTGCTGTACTAGTTTGCCTAGCGGCCACAGGAATAATTGCCCTCGGGTACCTAATTATATATTTAGTAAAGAAAAATCGGAAAGTGACATAGCGTTAAACAAAAAAGCAAAAAAGCCCGAGTGTTCCCTATGCTTGGGCTTTTTGTAAAACAAAGCCCTAGAATGTTGTGATGCGTTATCCTGCCAGTTAGCTTTATGACGCATCGTTAGTCTAGGACTTTTTTTTCTCAGTCTACAACTTTATTTTTCAGTCTAATACTTTATTTTCTTTCAACAAACTGATGTACGAAACAAATAAAGTATTAGACTGGAGTTGTTGATTTGACGCGGTTTTTAAGTTTGAAAATCGTTAGGTATTGAGAAATTAGTTTTAGACTAATTAAAAATAACTAATTCAAAATGACTTAATTCAGAAAAATAAAGTATTAGACTGAACTTTTGTATTCCCTTTTAAGCGATATAGCTTAGAGTGTTAATATTTTGTCTTCATACCTAAATAAGACAATATCCCCATCCTCAGATACCTTAATTGAAATACCAAACTCTGAGGCAGCTCGACTGGCTCTTGTTCCTGTCCCAAAGGTATCTGGGTAGTCTTTGCTTTTAGCGACTTGAATTATCTCTCCAAAGCTCAAGATATTTAAATTTGTATCTAGAATAACCGCACCATCCACCGTTGATAGTGATTCCAATAAATATGAATCAATATCCTTTATATTTAGATGAGTGCCATTACGTTTTATGGCTCTTATGAAATTTTTGTTCGTATTCACTTGCTTTAATATTGGTTTATGTAGCAACTTATTAACCCGCAAGGTAGAAATGCCTTCATTTAGCTCAATATTTTCAAGAATAACAAAGATAGAACTGCAGCTGCCTATTGATAATGATTTAATGCATTCTAGAAATTTAGACACACTAGATGATAGTGACTTAATAAAGTTTTCAAATTCGTCTTTCTCCATACCCATAAAATGTTGAAAATACGTCGAACATAGAGTTTGAAAGATTGTTGCAAAAAGCAAATTATAGTGCTTTAACTTCCAATTTCCGTTGTAATAGGATATAACAAACTTATTATCGGTATGAAAGTTGATTTTCTTGTTCTGCACATCAATATACTTAAACTTAGGGACTGGTGTATTGTTTTTAGTTTCAAAAAAAGCAATATTTCTTCTTACTAATTCTACTATATAGTTATGAATTTCTTGCTCATTTGAAGATAGATGCTCCCTTTCTTCCAGTGGTTGAAGGAAGCTCGTTACAACTTTCTTTGTAACATGATTAGAACCATATTCATTAAAAAAGTTTTCAAATATGGTAGATAAACTTTTTTGCCCTTCTTTTTTTCTGAGGATAGCAAATACCTTAAAGTTATGATCTACTGCAATAGCGAGTGATTTTTTATCAATCAACTTTAAAAACGGTTTCTCGTTTAAAAAAAACTCCTTTAAAGTAAGGGACTTGTTTAGTTTTAGAAAATCTACCTCCTTTATTTTCCTCAGATCTTTTAATGCATCATTATCTGGACAATATACAACACCTATATCCACAGGGTTAGATTCGTACGTACGAGAACTTATCTCTCTCAAATCATTAAGAAACTCTATCTTATTAAATTTTTCTGTTGCATTATTAGTAATGTAATCTTCAAAAATTAGCGAGAGTGATACCTCAGAGGGCAATGTGTGAAATAAGTCGTAGTCGAGGTTCGCAATTTTCTCTTCTGATCTGTTCATTACGATAGATAGTTTAGAAAGTATGTCGTCTGTTAGTTCATCTAGTAACCCGGGAATACTAATTGGAAATTTCACACTCGCACCAAAAGTATATTCTTCTTCAGTACCATCTTCAAACTTTTCTAAAGGAAACTGTAAAGAAAATCCTATGTAGTCAGAAACCAATATCCCTAACTTTTCAGTATATTCTATAATTTCTTGCTTTGATGTTCCGGTTTCGACTTCCGTTGTTATCAAAAAAACACCTCCTATATCAGTAGTATTACATAATTAAACGGTTACCTTGATATGCCCCATAATTTACATAGCAAGGTAAGGTTCTAATCACGTATTTTTGTTCTGTAATGTATTAAAATGAACTAAAATAATTTCTATCTTATATTGCATCTCACATTAAAAAAATTCTTAATTTCGAATCTGAATACGATTCTGAGGACGAAGAGGAATTAATACGTTCGAATAAGTCCTAACAACTCTATCATAAAAATCAACAACTTTATCCGCCTTGATACTAATTACCAAAGCATACTTTATAGGCTCTGGTTCTTTTTGTTTCATTCCTTCTCCCCTATTATGATAATAGATATCATAACAAGGCTCATTTAATGTTGTTGATCTATATTGTTGTGTAGCCTTTAAACATGGTTCCCACTTATGACCTTCGTCACGCAGCACATATTCAGGAGAGCCAAAAATATTTTTCCCACTGAAAAATGATTTAGTATCCGCATGTAACGGGACTTTACCATCTTTTCCAGGTTTTCTTTTTGTTGAGTTAGGACGAAAAGCAACCTCTAGCCCACTTCTAGTGTACGCATTGGGATAACTCGGATCTACCTCAGGAGATATAACTAACGTAGCTGTAATCCTAATCATACCTTCTAAATCACCAGTTGGTAATGGTACCGGTGCTCTTAGATGACTGCCTACAGGAAGTTCTCCTTGGAATACCACTAACGCTTCATCATCATCACACGTAATTAGTCTATTATAATCTGTTTCTAAACGTCCCCAACCTACTTCATTAATCGAATGACTTGCAGACTCAGCCCTATGAGTAAGTAACGCACGAATAGCTAAGGAATTAAACTTATTCCCTAATTGAACTCGAACTGCTGCAGCTGATCTTAAACCATAAGGAGCTGCAAAACTAGTTCCCATAGTACCTCTGATTATGTAAGGGTTAGTAGATTCCAAGACATAAAATGGACTATGTTGACTTCCACCAAATACAATACCATCTGGCTTCACAATTCCAGGACTACGACCTGGGCCGATAGAGCTATAATCAACCCTCTTCCAAGAGAAAGGACTTAAACTATCACTTGCTCCAATTGCCATAACATTGACAGCATCGGAAGGAGGCTGAATACGATTTAGGCCGCTAAGAGCGTTTAGTCTTCCTGAATTGCCTGCAGCAACGGTCGAAAGCGAATAACCTCCAGATAGACGTTCATCTAAGTTAGCAGTCCAACTTGTAACCTCATCATCTTCAACTGGAATATCTGGACCAACACTAAAATTCAAAAAATGGTAAGGCTCAACTGCATTATCTAAAGTATGGAGAATTCTATCTAAAACGTCATAACACTCAAAATCACCGTTACTTCCCGTACTTTCATCTAAAACCCTCACATGATCAACATTACATAATGGACGTTGCGCATTTTCATTAGGCTCTAGTGGCCCAAATAAAAAAGCTGATGTCACTGCTAATCCATGCTCTTGGAATTCGGGAACTGGTGCTCCTATTCCAGGTGGTTCAATATTTTTTACCCACGGTGAAAGATTAACATTGGCAGGAATCCCACCATCAAATATCGCAACTCTTAAAGCCTGATCAACACCAGGTTCACCATTTACAATTATCGGATATGATTGAATATTTCGTAACATACCTGGTTGCAGCGGTCTAAGAGCGGGCATTGATCTTAATACACGAATATATGAGAAATCAGCTAGTTTTTGAACATTTTCCCTATTGGCATATACAGGAAGAAATGTTAACCCTTTCGACTCCCGCCTTCGATCCAATACAGGTGTAGCATCGCATTCTTTAGCATAGCTTTCAAACATGTCTAGAGTATGTCTTGAAGTTTCATGAAAAACTACTTCTAAACAATACTCATCACGATCTTTTGGGAGTACTTGAATTTTATCTGATCCACTATGAGCTATAAATTCCTCAATATGTGCTAAATGCTTTGCACCCGTCACACGTTCTGACCAGTTATTTATCTCTTTACTCCATACTAAGAGATCATCCCTTCGTCCCATTACAAAGATTTGATCAGTAAGTGCCTCTTCTGGATGTTGTTTAATGCCCCATACTTCAGGCCGAATTTTCTTAGATCGGCCTCCAACGGCCCTTAGACCAACATGATCTAAAAGCACAATTGGAAAGTCACTTTTAGAAGTATAACGTGGATGCATAGTTATCAGAGCAGTAACTTCGTCATTGGGACAAGCAGAATCGCTTAATTTTCCAAACGTAGAATTGGCCTCATCAAGCCATTTGGAGAAACGTTGCTGCGCAGTTTGAAAAGTGTAAGGCGGCTCTTTGTCACCACCTCCATGGGGTACATTCACCGCATTCGTTAAATGCTCACCATTACCCAAAAGAAAATTATTTTCTCTAGCCATATTTATTGATCATCCTCCTCATTTTTTTGTTCTATATTTTTTAATTGTTTTCGAATAGTATCTCGAGATATTCCTGTTATGTCGGATGCTTTTCTTTGTGAAAGACCACTAGATGCTAATTTCAAAGCAAGTGAAATCCTCTTATTACGATCCATATCTATACATAATTTACTTACAAGTTCTTCAAAGGATTGTTTTAAACTAATATGTTTAACTATGCTATCTCTACGAGCAATATTTATCTGACGAACAACCTCTGAGAAAGAAACTCCTTCTAGACCAAGTGATAATATCTCAATTAAATCTCTAGGCACAGAAGCCTCTTCTTTTGATAATAATGATTCGATTGTATATAGAATGTCATTAGCAGAAGGAGCTGGAAAATGAATAACCCTCTCGAAACGTCTCCATACAGCAGGATCTAATAATTCAGGGTGATTTGTGGCAGCTATAAGTAGTCCATCTGCTGGCCATTCATCTACAGCTTGTAATAATACTGTTACTAATCTCTTTAATTCTCCAACCTCTGAATCATCATTCCGACGTTTCGCAATCGCATCAAGCTCATCTAGCAGAAGAACCGAGGAATTCTTTTCAGCATAATTAATTACTGCTTTAATGTTGTTCCCAGTCTTACCTAAGAAACTACTCATTACAGCTGCTAAATCTAAAGTAAGCAGAGGCCGCCCCATCTGATAAGCGAGCCACTTTGCAGCCAATGTTTTCCCTACACCCGGAGGTCCCACAAAGAGTACTGTTCGAGTTGGTGCCAATCCTCGTAAGGACAACTCATTCATATGCTTCCGTTCATTGATAATATCTAACAACTCAGAGGATACTTTTTTAGGCCAAGTTGGATCATTATCAAACTCTACATAATCTCTTCTTAAAAGCTCTAACCTGCTGTCTGTATCCACTGGGAGAGGAGAGTTCATTTCATCACCTATTGATCTTGTACTACTAACAGAGTTAGTGATTATCTTTTTAAGTTCATTAGCCATATCAGGATGAGCCTGTGTAAAGAAACGTATATTCTTTTTAACAAGCATTGCCACATCGTTTCGATTACCCTCAAGTGCTATTTTCGCCAATTGGACGTATCCTTCATAAACATCATACATGTATACCACCAACTCTTCCTTGCTTTTTGGGCACAAAATGACCCCATGGACTAAATTATACTTTTTATTAAATAATTAGTCCATATAGCTTTTCATTGATTTTTATCACCCAATCTTTTAAAGTATTATTCCTGTAATGCTTAACCTTCACAATTCCAATGGTGTTTCTTTGATTTAAAAACCCCTGATCCCAGTGACCACCTCTATGTACCAACCCTTCCAAGAGATACTTGATTTCATTTTCTATTTTCTTAAGTGACAACTCTTTTAATGGATTGAGAATTAGCGTCGAAATTGACCAATCATCTGGTCTAGCAACCTCAACTATGTATTTGGTGCTAACAACATTCGAAACCTGAACAATCGCACAGGTCCGTCGAGCTCCATTGGGACAAATTGAGAACCGCTTGCCTGGAGGTAATCGGACTACAGACATCCGAATAGAATACGAAGTCATCTCCTTTAGCATACTTATCATCTTAAAGAAGTCTTCTAAGCCAATTGCTTCTGAAACTGGAACCATCTCTAACGTTTGAAAATCAATGGGCGGCGTATCTCCACCTACGATTGAATCCTGCACGCTCACTTCCTTTGCATCCCCTGAAGATTTGCCACCTTTACCAGAGTTAACAATAACATCGTTGCCTGTATTCGTTGGCCTCACGCTTTTTTTCCGAGTCCTAACTACTGGAAAATTAATAAACTTCATGTAGGTAGGAGGGGCCTCAAACACATCCTGATTGGTATCTTCTTTTGCATTTTCACTTTCATCATTAATAACAATGTCGTCATTTTTACTACGAGACGTTATCCTTAGCCGTTTTTCACCGAAAACAGACTCCTGTCGCTTCTTGGAATGATGCCAGAATTCAATTTCATTGGCCGGATGTGTAAATCCCCCAAAACCAATAATCTCTTTAACCAAAATTGTATTTAAAAACTTTTCGCCTCGAATAGTCATTTCAATTGGGCCTGTCGGTGGCAACTCTACACTAAGAGGAATGCCTCTCCTTAACGTAATGGAAGGATTTATAGGCGATCCATTTACGGCTTGACTAAACAAAATTCGATATACAGAATCCCACATAGCTTTTATTTTAAAGTCCAAATAGATCCATGACATGTGACGAGCATTGCTTTCCGTAGCCATTGTATTAGGAACACGGTTTCCCAATTGAAAGTGAAGAACATTTCTTTCAAACTCACACTTGTCAATAAGTTGTTCCAAGCCATGTGGCTCTAGTAAAGAATTAGCTAATAGTCTTGAATTAATAAACATTGCTCTAAGAAGCTCCATAACAGGAATACAAAATGTTAAGTCCCTTATAGAATATTGAATGATATTTTGCGTACCAAGCTCAGGATTCTTGCCAAAATCAATAAGACACTTTGGTAGTTTAAAGGAATTTACAATCACTCCTGAATCTAGAGAAGGTATTGTGAAGTTATAGGCTGATCCACTCATCGGGCGAACCTGATTCAAGTTACCATTTGTATAGATCTGACCTATTCTTAGGAGTGGAATCTTTCCCCATGAGCGAGAAAGAATTTTCAGATCACCGGAAGCTCTTCTAAAAGCAATACGAAATCTCCAATCTCCCTTATAATCCGTGTAAGGCGAACCAAACCAAAACAATTCGACATCTTCATTATCCAGAAATGGCCATGGTCGAAACTCTATTGAACCCACTGTGCTGTCACCTCATTTATGTCTTCCAATGTATGCAATCCATAGCCGTTATAGCGTTCAAGCGCTGCGGACACAGTTTGTGAATATCCCGGCTTTAAACCAGCTTTCCTTACAAGTTTCCATCGTTTGATAGGAAATTCATCTATCATTTGTTCCGAAGCCCATTTAACTCTTCGAATTTGAAATTGTTCCACTGACTCCAGATAGTTCGACAGGATTCCTATTGTGACAGGAAGCTTCTCTTTATGTTTCTCAAGCAACGACAGTCTTCCAATACGCTTGCCTATTGAGGCAATTGTGATTCGAACAGGCTTAGTTTCCCTTTCTTCAAGCAGCTTTTCACAAGTAACTTCAATTTCCCAGCTTAGTTCGAGATCACGTTTTTCCCAATCTATCCGTTCATAACCTGCGGTAAGCTCTTTTCTTCGCTGTCTCACTTTTATATGTTTTTGAAATGGTGGAGATTCTTCTTGACTTTCTTTCTGAATTACCGATTTATAATGTATGTATTTAATAACTGTTTTCGTATCCACTCCTAGCTTCTTAGCAGTAGCACGATAAGATAAACCATTTTGCGTATAATCCTCTAGTTGATTCATCCAAACAGGACCAAATGCTTTAATGCGGCCAATGCGCAGGCGATCCTCAATAGACTGATCCGGTCCTCTTCTTGAATATGAAAAACCACATCTGCATGTAAATGTGCCAACCGGATTACCTGTGACCGTGCAACGAGTAATCCGTATACCTTCAATAATAGATTCTCTGTAATGATCCGTAGTCTTATTGAGACATGGCCACGGACCTTCTCCGAAAGGGGAGTAGGCTGTCTTCATTTGCCCCAAGAAAATCGAGAAAGATCCAAATAGAAAGTGTATCAGCAATAGTTGTCTCAAAGGATGAACGGCCCTACGAGCTTTCCTAGCTGCCACTGCCAGCCATGAATAATCCTCCCCATACATCATGCAATCCAGCATTTCAAGTAATTCCTGACTGTAATAGCCAATGATTTGTTCTATAAGTTTACGTTGCCGAATGTGTTTACCTGGCGTCAAACAACCTCGTTCGTTTAATTTATGAAGTAAAGACTCACGGAGATTATAGAGTTCAAGCGGCCTTCCTATGCTTATAAGCCGCTGAACATCCAGAGCAATGTCAAACAACTTTAATAAAAGTTTGTCTGGTAAATTCTTCTGAATCGGCTCCGACTTAAACAAATATCTGGAAATAGGCAGCACTGTTAAACCGTGTCGCTCAGCTACAGGATAAATTATTAGATGCAATACAACACAGTGGAACGGACAAACCAATACACCAGCAATCTGATGGATGCGATGCCAGTAAGGTTCACCAAAACGTTTAATATCCAATTCATAACAATCAGGACAAAACTTCAATTCATTGCTACGGTCAATCGTGCTCGCCGTAATACCAACTAACGTATGAATACCTGAACCATCTTTGCTTTTCATCAGTTGTTTCAGTCGTTTGCTGCGTTCAATCGGAAGAAAGGGCGCATAGAACGGATATAGCGTATGCTCATCAATCCACTGATCGGAAGACATTCCTGTTTGTGAACTCCGCTCGGTGACATCATCCAAGTGACTGGGAAGATCCAATGTTGGAATAACACTTTCCGAACCATATACTTCTCTTAGCGTCCATTTTGGACTTGAGTTGTTCATACGTAGGTGATAGCGAGTGATTACGCCATACAACAATTCATCCGGATAGGGGAGAGGCAAGCTACCATATTCGTTCATTTAATCACCACCTCGCCAAGAAACTCCAAAGGATTTTTAATATATCCAGCAGCCTTAAGTGAATCGTAAGCTGATAGCTTCTTCTTTTTCCCTTGGGTCACAATTACTCGCAAATCATGAGGTGCTGTCGGTAACACCTTAGGCATACGTTTACTACGTTGTGCTGCTGCTTCACTCGTTACTTTCCTCTGCTTCTGTAATGCGAGCTTTAGCGCCTCTTTGTGAAGATCAACGACATCCAACTCATGCAAATGTGCTTTTGTAACCTCTTTTGCAGACTGTAATGCAACCGACTGTTCAACGCCTGCATCTATTAGCCAAGCGCTTATTTCATTCACAGTCTGCTCGGTGACATCATAGCCAAGCTCAGTACGTATCACTTCTAATCTTTCAGCTTGCCGTTGTTCAGCTTCAATCCGATCCAGGTAATCATCCACAGAAACACTATCGTAAATATCAGCAAACATCTGAATTTGCTTCTTCTTACCCGAACGTAATGCCTCCAGAGCAGGCTTAATTAAGATGAGACGATCCTTTGCAACAGATCGAATTAGTTCCGGTGTAATATGCTCGATATCCTTGTCCAACGCTCGCCATTGCGTCAACATAAACAGCTTTATTGCAACGTCAGAAATACCTTGAGATTCGTCGAACATAACATCTACAAACTCCTGAGTTAAATCGACCTTCTTGTCTGTCCACTGATACTTCCACAAGCCTTGCAGCAGCCATTCCCACTCATCATCTTTCTTAAAGTGATGCCATGTAGCATCCCCTTGACCGCTGTTACGCCGCGCATTTCGGAATTCACCATTTAGTGCCGGGAGCGCTTTGTATGTGCCTACAAGAATGACCGGCAATCCAATTGTATTTACCAATTGAACGAAGAAGTTCAACATTTGAGCTGCGCGATCATCTTTTGCTTCTTGCAGGTTTTGAATCTCATCAATGACCAATACACCAAGACAATGAACCGCAGCAGCCTGTGCCATAATTGGGAGCAGCTCATCCGGAGTTTTAGTCGCATTCTTTTTGTAATATCTAGTGCCGACCAAACTATCAACCGCCAGTAGAAAATTCAAACATAACCCTCTAATAGAACCATCATGCGGACAATCCATTTTCAACCATACAATTTGATAGGGAGCAGGCATATCTTGCTCTTTATATTTGCGGTGCAAGATGACTTGCGGATACATTTGCAAAATCCGCATCAGACTGCTGGATTTTCCAATTCCAGATATACCGACTAGAGCAAATCCAGCTGAGGTAGGGGTATTGACCGGGTATCCGTTTGTATTCCCTTTCATAATGAGCTCATACGCGTCTTTACGGGCTCTAAATGCATAATTAGGGGTTAGTGGATTTCACCCCACATAGCCGTCTCTAATCAGTCTAGAGAGGCTTTGCTGCAATTCTAAATGTCTGGATAGCGGCCGAAAGAAATCCCTTGAAATCCTCTGAACGCAATGCATGCGAAGATGAACCGGCAAATTACGTTCTGAAGGATTAAAAATCGGACTTGAAGACAGGCTTTTCACTACTGTTTGATCATCCCAGATAGGTGGGAGTGCTTCTAGTAATGGATTATTCCTATAATCCTCCAATAAAGGATCTTGGTAGTCCGCTTCTACAAACTCACCGCGACTGAACTGAAACAACGGGATATCAAACTCACTCATTCTTCATCACCATCTTCCTGCAAATACGCTTTTATTTTCGATAGCTTATCTGCAGGAGGGATATACGTTTGTTTTTTCTCAGCAGCATCATCGCGTTTTAAAGGAACTACATTATTGGTTAAGTCATTCGACGCAGCACCTTGATCGGATAACTGAAAAGCTTCATGTTTGCGGTTTTCAAGTTTTTCATTGGTACGACGCTGTCTGGTTCCTTTCACACGTTGATTATTACTTTCTTCGCTTTGTTGAATGGCTTCATTCGTTTTCTTAGCTGCCATTTCAACAATTGCCTTCGTTTGAGCATCAAGCTCGATTTTGGACAGCATATTATTCACATCCTGATACCTTCCTTGGTATCTCTCAATCTCTAACAGATCTTCTACTTCCTCAAATCTTTTATTAAGATATCTTTCTTCCCGCTCAAGAAGTGTACATGTTTCGAATTGGTGCCCCTTATCCAGCCATAAATAAATTTCATTAGTAGAACGCGGGTCGTAACATACCTTTACCCTCCACGTTTTGCCTGCTCTTGCCTTTATAAACCACTGCTCTCGCATCGCTAATTCACATCCGTAATGCACGCCCTTGAACTGAATTCCTGCAGCAGTAACGGTAGCTTCACCTTGAAGCATTAGGTTCAACTTTAAGATATGCTCCGGCAGTTTTTTCAGACGCCCATTACGATTAACAATCCCCCAATGCCACAAATCCCTCGGGATAGGCGTAACCTCATCAGCCACCATGAATTCGTTCCGGTCATACCACAACATATGATGATCATTATTATGATAAAGAATGTTATGGATCATAATCTGAGTAAACTCACGAAGGGTCAGCTTTGCATCCAAGCGATAATCCCGTTCTCCACGCTCTCTATAACGTTCTTTAATTGCTCCAGGAATAAATCGTATGCTTCGCAGATTCGTTAATCGGAACTGTTGCTCAACAATTCCTTTCCAATCTGCCCGATAAGGAGGAGCATTTTCTATATCAACGCCCAGAACATCAATCAGTTGGCTTGGCTTGGTTCCTTCAAGTTCCCCGCGGTCTGCCGTTAGTTTTTGCGGTAAATGACTGCTCACCCAATCCTCCGGATCAATTTCAATACCATATTGTGCGCAGAACTTTACCTTGTCGGTTGTCGTATTGGCCAATGCCATCATTGCACCGATCCAGCTTGGTCCTTCAAGGCCAATGTATATTCCTGCAATGTATCTACTAAAAACATCGATAACAATGTAAATAATGGGGCGACCAATAATCCATTCACGTCGATATTCACTGACCAAATAAACATCCGCTACTGTTGCATCTATTTGAAATCTGGAACCAGGACCAAAGCTTTCATAAGTAGAACTACCGAGAATGGGGCGATAATCTAATGCAAATCTCTTCTTACCTAGTCTGCTTTTAAGCGTATCCTCCAGATCCATTTCTTTTTTGAACCAATACTTGTATTGTCCGAAGGTTGGCAACTGATCTGGAGAAGGAAGTACAGGTACGACTGCCTGTCCGCTTTGACGAAAACCGGATGCAAAGAATTTTTCAAGTGTCTTCTGATAGGCATGCTTGAGTGGAGATTTATCCTTATTGTTGTAAAACAACCGAATACCTGATCTCAGCAATTGTTTGATATCCTCATCAATATTGATCCCAACAGGTTCATCTTCAAATTTTCTTGGACGGCCACGTTTAGTTTCCTTAGGTGTTCTATCATTTCCGAGGCTGCCGCAATTATTAAAATGGGGCAATAATGCATTTTTCATCTTGCCACCTTGCCAATATCTACGCAAATAACGATAGATCGTACTTTTATGAAGTCCTGTACGTTCTTGTACTTCCTTGATGCGAGATCCCCTAAAGCCCTTCTCAAAACAACTTGGCTCATCATGCACTATATCCTTAATAGCATCCCATGATTTATCACGAATATTTATATGTTCACTATCAATATTAGAATCTAATAGGGGAACATTATCATTAACCCAATCAATCTGTTTTAACAGTTCTGCTTCAAAGCCTGCTATATACTCAGAGTAAGTTTTCATAATAGGGAAAGCTTTTTCATCGCCCATCGCAATACTAAAAAGAATATCTTCGACAGGTGAAATCCATACTATACGTTCTACAAAACGATCCTCAGAATCAGACATCTTCCATTCCACAACCATATTTTCATAGAGTGATTGCATGTCTTTCAACCACCTTTCGCTAGTTTCTCTATTGCTGCATTTATCATGAAGTCTCTCACTGCATTCGTTGGAATGATTCTTTCATTCATATTTACAGACCATATTTTACGTGCTAAAAGATGACGAAAAAGTGCCAAAGACGTTCCTAGCTCTAATCCAAGTTGTTCGTCACAGAATGAACAAGCTCTGGAAATAGCCTCACCGGAATTCAGACGGGTTGAAAGCATTCGCTGTAAATTATTGATAACGAATCCTCCTAATTCAGAGACGTCATCGTTGTGGTACTCTTTATGAATCCATTCAATATTCCTAATTAGAACATCCGGCAAGTCTTGATCGGTGATAATTCCCCAGTCTACATGCCTTTCTTCCCAGTAAACGCGCTCTATTTCAAATTTTGCGATTGTTCGCTCATTTTCTAATTCCGAAAATGGCTTAAGCGTTCTTGCGTAGTGCTTATCCTTATATGTAATAAGAAAGTCAGTTGTCATTACAATGTCCACGCCTGTTTTCGGATCAGCAGGGTGCTTTACGCCTATTTTTTCTGCTATCAACTTAGTTTCTTCCAACGGAAGCAGAGGGAACTGCTCACGAATATCCGACACATTATCTGAATAATCCAATAGATAGCAATAATCACGTTCTATATCTGAAAGAAGCTCATGCCTTCTGCCCGTTGTCCAGCCTACACCACGAGTGGCTCTGCCATCCGAGGGAACATCCTGAATCCGAAGCCATGGAAGATAATCTTTGCCTGTTCCCTGACCTCTTCCTTCTCTAATAAAGCGATCTATCTTTGCTTCAGTGATCTCCCGTTTCCGTTTGGCCATTACGAACCACCCCCAAAATGAAATTCAAAAAAAATGAGGCCACCCGAAGGCAGCCTCAAATAGAGTCATGTTGTTTATTCTGGATGTCGATTCTGTAGACAGTAGTAGAGCTCCTAGTAGCAGTATGGCCAATTCCGTCAGTCTAATACTTTATTTTCCCAGTCTACAACTTTATTTTCTCAGTCTAATACTTTATTTTCCTAGTCTAATACTTTATTTTTCAGTCTAACACTTTATTTTCTTTTGACAAATGTTTCCCCTACCCCCAACCCCCCTACTCCACCGTAACACTCTTAGCCAAATTCCGCGGTTTATCCACATCATGCTCCAAAGCAAGCGAAGCATAGTAGGAGATCAACTGCAGCGGTATAACCGACAGCGCCGGTGACAGGATCGGCAGCGTCTTCGGAATGGCGAATAGCTCGTCGACGGACTTCATGACTTCGTCTTCCGTGCCTACGTTTGCGATACCAAGGACATGAGCGCCGCGCGCTTTAACTTCCTTGATGTTGCTAAGCGTTTTCTCGTACAGCTCTTCTTGCGTTACAAGAGCGATAACGGGAATACCTTCCTCGATAAGCGCCAACGTTCCATGTTTCAGCTCTCCAGCCGCATAGGCCTCGGAGTGAATATACGAAATTTCCTTCAGCTTTAGCGAACCTTCTTGTGCGACAGCATAGTCAACGCCGCGGCCGATGAAGAACAGGTGCTTGTGGTGCGAGATCGATTCAGCAACCTGCTTAAGCACAGCCGCTTGCTCTAGAATGCTCTCTACCTGAGCAGGCAGCTCATGCATAGCATCGATGACTTCGGCAATATAAGAAGCCTCTTTCGTCTCAAGCGTGCCAGCGAGGTGCAAGCCAAATAGGTAAAAGGCGATCAGCTGCGATGTGTATGCTTTTGTCGAAGCAACCGCAATTTCAAGACCAGCCCAAGTAATAAGTACATGGTCTGCCTCACGAGCTACCGAGCTTCCTACTACGTTCGTAATGGCTAGCACGCGAGCGCCGTTGCGCTGAGCTTCACGCAGAGCTGCTAGCGTATCAGCCGTTTCGCCAGATTGGCTTACAACGATGACCAGCGTATCTGGTGTTACTATTGGCGAGCGGTAACGGTATTCGGATGCAACATCCGTCTCTACCGGGATGCGTGCAAGCGATTCAATGACCGATTTGCCGACAAGACCTGCATGGTAAGCCGTACCGCATGCCACGATCTGTACTTTGCGAATCGATTTAATATATTCAGCTGTCATACCCAGCTCTTTGAGCTCAACAGATTTGCCGTCTTCGGAAATACGGCTCATCATCGTATCGCGATACGCTCTTGGCTGCTCATGGATTTCCTTCAGCATGAAGTGATCAAATCCGGCTTTCTCCGCCGTTACCAGATCCCAATCGACATGAAATATTTCCTTGGAAATAGTTTCGCCTTCAGTCGTCATCACTTCGACAGCATCGCGTGTCAGGATTGCCATTTCGCCGTCGTTCAAAATGTATACGTTGCGAGTATGCTCCAAAATGGCCGGAATATCCGAGCCGATGAAGTTTTCACCTTCACCTACACCGATGACGAGCGGGCTTGCAAAGCGAACAGCTACAAGACGCTCAGGTTCAAACTCCGTCAATACGCCAAGCGCAAACGCTCCACGCATACGCTTAACCGCGCGTTGAACGGCTTCCACGATATTACCGTTATATTCATCAGCAACAAGATGGGAGATGACCTCCGTATCCGTCTCCGATACGAAAATATGCCCCTTTTGCATTAATTCTTCCTTCAAATTCAAATAGTTCTCAATGATCCCGTTATGAACAACGGAAAATTTCGCCGTGTTGTCCGTATGCGGATGCGAGTTCACATCAGATGGTTTACCGTGCGTTGCCCAGCGAGTATGGCCAATTCCGACAGAGCCTTCAAGCGGCTCCTCGCGCAGCAAGCCTTCAAGATTCGCCAAACGACCTTTGGACTTCGTAATTTCCAGCCCGTTTTTCGTGAAGACAGCGATACCAGCGGAATCATAACCCCGGTACTCCAGCTTCTTCAATCCTTCGAGCAAAATGTCCTGAGAGTCGCGTTTACCAATATATCCTACAATTCCACACATAATTTAATAGGCCTCCGATAAGGTTATTTTCCCGTCCTTGTCGGATGCCTGCCAATGTGTGGCACAGGCAATATGAAGTTGTCACAGATCAGTTCCCATTATTGCGGAAAATGTAACCCCTTTGCCCGTGCCCACCCCACTGGTGGCATCTTGGACATACGGGAGTAATCGATAATTGCATAAAAAATAAGCAGCCTGCTGCACGATTGTATGACCGGTCGCCCGGCCGTTTTACGCAACAGCTTTCGGTTGGCTTGCAAATACCGGAAGGTCCCCGCCGAATGTTTCGAACACCTTCACCTCGTCAGCTTCCCGTATGAACACCCGCTTCAAGCTCATCTTCCCAGCTTTACAACGAGTCATTCATCACGCAAGCTCTGGCGCTTAACTTGCTTAAATTACCTCTATCCTCGCTTTCCTTCTAGAATCATACTACCTATCATATTCATTTTCTGGCGGCCGTGCAACCATTCCATGAAAATAACCAAGCTCATTTTCCAAAATAGTGCAGCAAAAGCCTGTCAGCAACAAGATCCGACAAGCTTTCGACACCATATTGAATCATTAACCTAGTTCACTTTTAACGACATCAGCAATTTGTGCCACGTAAGCCTCGACCTGCTCCTTCTCCGGCCCTTCCGCCATTACGCGTATCAAGGATTCCGTACCCGATGGACGAACAAGCACGCGGCCGTTATCGCCAAGCTCAAGCTCTACGCGCTTAACCGCTTCCTCGATAGCTGCATTGCCTTGGTATAAGCTTTTGTCCGCGACACGAACGTTAACGAGCTTTTGCGGATATTTACGCATAAGTTCTTTAAGCTCGCTTATTTTTTTGCCAGAAGCTGCTAGTGTATCAACAAGCTGCAGTGCTGTCAGAATACCGTCGCCTGTCGTAATATGATCTAGGAAAATAACATGGCCGGATTGCTCTCCGCCAAGGTTGAAGCCGCCGCGGCGCATTTCTTCCATCACGTAACGGTCACCTACTGCCGTCTGCGCGGTTTTCAGACCGATACGCTCCGCGCCTTTGAAGAAGCCGATGTTGGCCATAACTGTCGTTACGATCGTATCTTCCTTAAGCTTGCCGGCCCGCTTCATCGCATCGCCAATAATGCACAAAATAAAGTCGCCGTCCACCTCTTCGCCTTTCTCGTCAATCGCAATCAACCGATCGGCATCCCCGTCAAAAGAAAGCCCAATATCCGCGCCATGCTGAAGTACCTGCTCACGCAAATATTCGGGATGCGTCGAACCGACGCCTGCATTAATATTCAATCCATCCGGCTCTGCGCCTACCGTAATAATCTCCGCACCAAGCTCGCGGAACACGGAAGGAGCCAGCTCATAGGCGGAGCCGTTCGCGCAGTCGAGTACGATTTTCATGCCGCTGAAATCGCCCTTGATCGTTGTTTTCAAATAGTCCAAATAACGCTGCTTAGCACCTTTATCGCTTGATACCGCTCCGATATCGCCACCCTCAGGGCGTGGCAGCTCATCTGTAAGTGCATCAATCAATCGTTCGATTTCGAGCTCGGTATCATCCGATAATTTAAAGCCGTCGCCAGCGAAAAATTTAATGCCGTTATCCTCTACAGGATTATGCGATGCGGATATCATAACGCCCGCGTCCGCGTTTAATTCACGTGTAATGTAAGCAACTGCAGGCGTAGAAATGACGCCAAGACGCACTACGCTTGCACCTATCGACAATAATCCTGCGATTAGCGCTGATTCCAGCATCGGACCGGAAATACGCGTATCCAAGCCGATAACGACCTTAGGCTTCTTAGCCTTATGTGTCAAAACATAGCCGCCACAGCGGCCGATCTTGTAAGCCAGTTCTGGTGTAAGCTCGCGATTGGCTACGCCCCGCACACCATCAGTACCGAAATATTTCCCCATAGTTAAAAATGCTCCTTTGTAATATGCTGCGTTCTTTATAATATGGTCATTCTGTTTGATTGTCTAAGGATTCGTATTTGTTGGGCTGCCTCCTGCGCTTCCGCCGCCATTGCCGTTCTCCTCACCGGTTTCTGGCGGCGGAGGCGTAGAGGCTGGAGGCTCCTCTGTCGGAGTTCCTCCAACTTCCTCTGCGTTGTCTTGCTCGGACCCTGTAGCTGCATCGTCGATAATTTCGATGGACACGGTCAATGTCTGCCCTTCAGTAAGAACCGTTGACACATAAGCAGGCACATCGACCTGAAGCGTTACGACATGCAAGCCTGGCGCCAGTCCCTCTGTATTTGCAATAATCGATATAGCCTCTGCCTTAAGCGAGGACAGCACCGATTCTGCTCCACTGACGGTCAAATCAAATTTGCCGTCCGCTGGAGTACGAATAATAGCAGATGTACCGCTTGCCAGCCCCTCAATCTTGACAGGCAATCCATAAAAGGTTCGCGTAATATTAGGCGCTACAACAACCTCGAGCGTTACTTCGTCTGGATCAATCGATTTGATGCCATCGATTGGCACCGTCTTCACCTGTATGCTGCCTGACTGCTTCACCTTCGATAGGTCGAGTACGACGCCATCATAGACCTTGAGTTCATCTATCGCCTTCTGTTCCCCGTACACGGTCACCTGATCGATCGCCGGCTTAACGGACACTAGACTTAGCCCATCAGGCAATGTGCCGGTATAACGAACTTGCAAAGGCAGCTTTTTGAATGGCGGCGTTACCTTCACCTCGACATGCACCGTTTCTGGTAAAATGATTGCATTCGTCATTTCTATGCCGTCTGTATCATATACGAGAACTTTAGCTTTTTTGTTCACAACGGTTTTATCCGCGCCCTCGATGTTAATCTCCGTCGTTACCAGCCCGACTCTGCTCATATCATCCTTAGGCAGCGTAACCTGAACGGCTGGCGTTGGCGCTACGATTGTTGATGCCCCCACTACATATCCATCCGCAGGATTTCCTTCGGTAACGACCTGAAGCTCGAATGGCTTCGTCAATATCTCCTCGATTTGCACCATAACGGTACGCGGCGACATATCGACGAGCTGAATCCCTCTAGGCAAGTCTACGGTCAAGGGGAGCTCCTGCATGCCTGCTTTCGCACCTTTCAAGTCCACCTTTACCACATAATCATCCAGCGAGGAATTTTTGAGCAGATCGGTAAGCCGTCCCTGTACATTAAGCCTTACAACAGTAGGCTCCATGGCGGAAAGTATATACTTGTCGGTATCCAGGCCCTCTGTTGTAATAACAGATGCTTCTATTGTCTTTGTATCCACATTTGTTGTTGTTACCGATTTCGGCGAGGTGTCCGGGTCAATATGAACGACGGCCCAGAGCAGGATGGCAACGATAACGGAAATGATTTTGAGCGCGGTAGGGTGATTAAGCCATTTATCCATTACGGCCTCCTTTCCGCTTCCAAAGCGACGACACTGTAACGCGTTCCTTCATGCGTCCGTTCGTCTTGGGCGTCAGCTCATCGAATAGCTTGGAAATTAACGACTCCTCTTTAATATCCCGCACGATCATGCCCCCGAGGGATAAGGATATTTGTCCCGTTTCTTCCGATACGGTAACCGATATAGCATCCGTTACCTCGCTTACCCCAATAGCGGCGCGGTGGCGGGTACCAAGCTCTTTGCTTATAAAAGGATTCTCCGAAAGGGGCAAGTAACAGCCTGCCGCCATAATTTGATTGGAGCGAATAATGACCGCACCGTCATGAAGCGGTGTGTTCGGCGTGAAAATATTAATAAGCAGCTCCGATGTTATTTTCGACTCCATTCGGATACCTGATTCAATCAATTCACTAAGACCCGTGCTGCGCTCGAATACGATCAGCGCTCCGATCTTGCGCTCTGCCATAAAACGAACAGCTTTAATGACACCGTCAATTTGCTCATTAACGACATCTCGGTCAAGTGAATAGGCTCGCGCAAACAGATTCCCGCGTCCCAGCTGCTCAAGCACCCGCCTGAGCTCCGGCTGGAATATAATGAGCACACTCAATATACCTAATGTAAACATCTGATTCATAAGCCATTTCAGCGTATACAAATTAAACCAGGTACTTAGCGCCCATACCGCAACGAGTATAAATATCCCTTTCAACAGCTGAACCGCTCGGGTTCCGCGCACGAGCAAAATGATTTTATACATGATAAAACTGACTATGCCAACATCGATGATGTCCTTTAACCAGTCATGCCAAGTCGAATCCGTGAAATAACTCATTTACCCAACCCCCAACAGCCGATCCCCTTATTCTTGTCTATATTGGTTTTCAACTTTATTATTTTCTAGAAGTGGGATTGGAAATCCTTTTTTTCAAAAAAAATAAAAAAAAGCCTCCCTGCGAGAGGGAGGCAAGCATCCATTAACGGGTGTTTCCGCCAAAAGTTTGCGTCACCTTATACCAGAACCAGTCGAGCGCTTGATCAATGGTTCTGCTTTGCCCCGCAATATGACCAGTGGAAGCTAAGTTCAGAGTGCCGTCGATTACGGTAACGTTGCCGTCTACCTCGCCCTTTACATTAGCAATTCCGTTTTCTACCGTCAAGTTTCCCGTTAAATGGGCACCTTCCGGCACGATTACTGTGTTTCCTTCTATAATGACCTGCTGAAGATCCTCGCCTGCTACGATAAGCTTGGTGTCCTCTTCCCACATGGTAAAGAAGCTTCCCAGCATAACGAGTACAAATACGGCAGCAGCGGTCACACCCGGGTAGCGATAAATAAAGCGTACGATCCGGTTCATCTGCTTGCTCTGTTTCTTCGGCAGCTGCTGCATAATCCGCTGCGTTAATAGCTCCGATGCCTTCTTGTCATATTCCGCGGCAGGCTTAATCGCTTCTACAGTATGGAACACCGCGGCGTCCGTCTTCTGGAGCTGTTCAAACCGACTGCGACAAGCCGGACAGGAAAGCAAATGAGATTTTAACGTAAGGATATCTTCTACGGGCAGCTCGCCGTCCAAATAGTCATGCATCCATACGATGGCGACGTTGCAATTCATAGCAGCCAGTCCTTTCTTTCAATTGCTCGCGCATTAAGTTCTTTTCTCGCTATTAGGATACGTAGCTAAAGAGGGGATGTTTCACTTTTTTTCGAAATCAAAAAAGTTAGGCATCGGCTCATCCTACAATTTGTGCTCGAGCTTCTTCCGAAGAAACTCCCTGCCGCGGTGAACGCGCGTCTTAATCGTCGTTACGGGCATGTCCAGCACGTCGCCAATCTCCTGCAACGAAAGGTCCTTCATATAGCGAAGCGTCATTACGCTCTTATATTTCGGGGGGAGCGATGCGATAGCTGCATGAATAATTTGCTGCGTATCCGATAGCAGCAGCTCCGATTCCGGAGTCCGATTATCGCTGGGAATCATCGAATAGCCATCCAGTCCTTCATGCTCGGTCGACTCGGCGTCAAGCGAGTAAGTCGGCTTGCGCTTACGCAGCCGATCGATGCACAGGTTCGTGGCGATCCTGTAAATCCATGTCGAAAATTTTAACGTATCATCGTATCTATCCAGATTTTTGTACACTCGTAGAAAGGTGTCCTGAACGACATCCTCCGCCTCCTGGCGGCTGTTTAACATCCGATATGCCATATGAAAGAGCTTATCTTGATAGAGGTCTACAAGTTCAGCAAATGCCTGCTGATCGCCTTTGAGCGCAAGTCGCGCCAGGCGTGCTTCCAATACATTCACCTTAACTCCTCCAGACCTTCCGTTCGTTCCGACTGCAAACTGCTTGTGAGAAACAAAAACAAACTGTATGTAACGCCGATACCAGGCTTTATAAGACCTGCTGCGATATCAATCTCTATGAAACGATTCTGTTCGAACAAACTGGAAGCGGGCAGCGTACCTGCCATAACGTCATAAATCGCAAAATTCTGCTGATGTAAAGTCCAATATTTAATCCTTAAGCACTCTAAAAAAAATCGTAATCCACATGAACTGAAAAAGCAAGACAATTGAGAATAAAGCAACCAATTTCTTCAAAATTAATGAATGAAATACGTTTATTAGACAAAAGCCAAATATGCCCAACACAGCGCTAATGATTCATCACCAACAAGATTTAAGTCGATGTATAGCTGCCGACCTCCCGTGCGTACTAATCATTTTGCCCATTATAAACGTTTGACACAGTGCCAACAATCGACTTAAGGCTAGTTGACGCTTCGACTTCCGCCTAGTATCCACTGTATTTCATGAAAAAAGGTCTAGAAGCATGCGGCTCCCAAACCTTCTGTTCGTCATATTTCGTTTAACCTTACAAAGTATTTGTTTTCAATTTGTCCAGCACCTGATTGATGGTCGTTGTCGGGATGGCGAAGCCGATACCCTGTGCCTCTGCATTAACAGCGGTGTTGATGCCAATGACCTCGCCATGCTCGTTAAGGAGAGGTCCGCCGGAGTTCCCCGGATTGATGGAAGCGTCCGTTTGCAGCAAATGCTTGTATTCATGCTCGCCTTGCTCATCGGCAATGGTAATCGGACGCTCCTTCGAACTCAGCACGCCCATCGTAAGCGTTTGGTCGAAGCCATATGGGTTGCCGATCGCAATAACCCAGTCGCCGATTTGAGTTTCATCAGAGCTGCCAAGCTTGAGGGATGGGAACGCTTTGCCGTCCGGGCTCTCCACCTTCAGAACCGCTAAGTCCAGCTCGTAGCTCGAGCCAAGCACCTTTGCTGTCAGCGGCTCGTCGTATCCTTGAACGGTTACCTTAACTTCCTTCGCATCCGCAATGACATGCTCGTTAGTTAAAATGAATCCGTCCTGTTCAAAGAAAAATCCGGTTCCCGAGCCGGCAAGCTGCAGCTGCGGGCTGTTTTCCTCCTGCTGCTGCTGCCCGTCAATGCCGGATTGATCATCGCCAAAAAACTGACGGAAGCTCGGGTCATCGAACATCGAGGATGAGCGAGCCGGCTCAGCGTAATTTTCAATTTTCACCACGGCTGGACTTGCTGCTTCATAGATAGAAGCGATATCATCGCTCGTACTGAGCGAAGCGGTAGATAAACCGGCATCCTGCTGTGCTGAGTTGCTTACTATGCTCGGGCCGCTGCTTTGCTGCGCCTGCCCGCTTCCGCTGAACAGATTATTTTTATCCGCCAGATAAGAGAAGCCGCCGATGACGATCGCACCGATCAGAAACGATGCAATCAACGTTTTTGCCGAACCTCCTGCCGAGCGTTTTCTGCGCTTTCCTCCGTCTTCGTCCGGCATACGCCTATCCATTTGAATTCCAAGCTCCTTCTCGTAAGAGGCTCTAAGGTCATTTGTTGATTTGCTAGATTCATAGACATAAGTAGTAACGGAAGCTGGATTATGCTGGTCCGACTGGTCCGACTGGTTCGATGTATGGGAAGTATTTGTCGCTGTATAAGTATCGTTGTTCGCATTCGCGCCTTTGTTTTCCTCGTTCATTGCAATCATCCTCTCTAATGCAGGTGGGTGTCTTTCCTATGTACCTATCATGCAGGATATACCTTAAACGAAACTTAAGCGGGCTATAAATGAACATAAGAAAATAGAGCTAAGGATGATAAGCTCATGCCAATCGTCTTCATTGCAACTTTTGCAACTAAAAACGTTGCTTAGCCTCTCAGAATCGGCCCTATTTTGAATAACTGTATGCGGAACTTTACTATTTTCGTCAAAATAACCCTGCACAGCATAACGCAGCCTTACTCCAGCAGTGCTCATTTGCCAAAGACCAGTACCCGATAATGCTCTGCTTTAGGTGGGTTCCTTTCTCGCATGCATCAGCCAGACATAACGATTAAGCTGTTGAAAAGAAACCGCGAGGCCATAGTCCTTGCATATCTTTTCGAGAACGTCCAGCGTCGTATAGTATTCGCTTTGCAAATCATGAAGCAATTTCAAATACCCTGCTTGCTCTGCATCGGATTCAAATTGCTTACGAGCTTCTTCGTTCCGAAAGACAGTATCCGCGAAAATAATTTGTCCGCCCGCTCCAAGCAGCGTGCTGTAGCAAGCGATAGCCTGCTCCTTCTCCGCATCGGTCAAATGATGGAAGGCATACGTGCTCACGATGGTATCCAGCTGATCCGGAATCAACGGAAACTGGAGGAAGTCACCGTCTAGAAGCACCGCTTCAAAGCCTCTCTTCTCAAATTTCCCCCGCATCCCAACCGACGGCTCTACGGCATACACGCTAGCACCCCGCTTAAGTAACTTCTCAGTCAAATTGCCTGTTCCCGCTCCAAACTCAAGAACTGTACCATAGGCACGCTCAGCTACCGCATCGAGGATGGCATCATAGCCTTGAAATGCTTCCATGTATTCCTTATCCTGCCCCTGCACCGTAAGCTCATAATGATCTGCCCAGTCGTCAAATAGATCGATAAATTCTCTCCCCATCGCCTCGCACATCCCTTCAAAAGGTTAATCCCAACCAATTGCATGGAATTAAACGTGTTTATCTTCAGCATATGATGGTTGGTCAAGAACGGCGACAGGACCGCTACTTCTAGCGCAAAAAAAAAGCCAGCCACGGTGTACACCATGACTGGCTTTGCGATAGGACATGCTCGCCAAGCGGCAAGCTTGTTTGTTAGCCTGTATTCCGTAGGCCGGCTGCAATTCCGTTGATCGTGAGAAGCACCTCGCGGAGCAGCTCCGGATCATCCTCTTCATTATCACGAAGTGCGCGAAGCTCGGTTAGGAGCTGCACTTGCATGTAGCTGAGCGGATCAACGTACGGATTGCGCAAACGGATCGACTCTTGGATGACAGGAACGTTATCCAAAATTTCCGTTTGGCCTGTGATGCTTAGAATAAGCTCAGACGTCAGCTTGTATTCTTGCTCAATCTGCTCAAAAATACGATCGCGGATCGTCTTGTCATTAATCATATCCGCATATTCCTTCGCGATGACTAAATCTGCTTTAGCCAGAGCCATTTGCAGGTTATCGATAAGGGAGCGGAAGAACGGGAACTTCTCGTACATCGTACGAAGCGTTTCGAGATTACTCTCGTTCTGGTCTATATACTGCTTAAACGCGGTACCCGCAGCATACCAAGCTGGCAGCAAGTAACGGCTTTGCGTCCACGCGAACACCCAAGGAATTGCACGCAAATCCTCAAAGCGATCGCTGTTTTTGCGCTTGGACGGACGAGAACCGATGTTCAGCTCGCCAACCTCAGGCAGCGGTGTCGACTCTTTGAAATACGTCAAGAAATCCGGATCGCGGAAAATAAGATCCTGATACTTCTCAAGCGCAGTCTCGGAAATCGATCGTGCAATATCATCCCACTCGGCTTCTGCTTGCGGAGCCTGCTCTGGATATTTCGCCAGACGAGCCGCCGTAATAAGCGCCCAAGTGGCTTGCTCCAAGCTGCGATAAGCGATGCCTTGCATCGAATAACGAGAGGAAAGAACCTCGCCTTGCTCGGTAATTTTGATGCCGCCGCCAACCGTGTGTGGCGGCTGTGCAAGAATACTGCGGTTAAGCGGCATTCCGCCGCGGCCAAGCGCTCCGCCGCGACCATGGAAAAATTTCAATTTTACATTGTACTCTTTGCCCGCAGCCGTAATGTCATTAAGCGCTACGCGCAGCTCCCAGTTCGCTGTAACCACGCCGCCGTCTTTGTTGCTGTCGGAGTAGCCGAGCATAATTTCGTGCAGATTGCCGCGAGCTTCTACCGCTTGACGGTAGATCGGCATTTCAAACAGCTGCTTCATAATAGCAGGTGCTGCATGCAGATCGTCGATGGTTTCAAATAGCGGTACCGATTGCAGCGTACAGCGGATCGAACCGTCGGATTCCTTGCGGAATAGGCCAACTTCCTTCGCGAACACCATAACCTCAAGCATGTCGCTTGCTGCTTCCGTCATACTAATCAAGTAGCTAGAGATACAATTAACGCCAAATTCTTGCTGCGCACGGTAAATCGTATGATAGACGTTCAAGCATTCACGCGTGGATTCCGTGTAATCCAGATGGCCCGAAGTAAGCGGCCTTGGATCGTTGAGGAGCTGGTGAAGCAGGTCTGTCTTCTCTTCTTCCGAAAGTGATGCATAATCCGCAACCACATTCATTTTCGCCAAAATTTCGGACATCGCATTCTCATGCTCTTGGCTGTGCTGACGAACGTCAAGCGCCATCAAGTGGAAGCCAAACAGCTCTACCTGACGAACTAGCTTAGCCAGCGCCGTATCTGCTACATAATCTGCATAATGATGACGCAAGCTGCGATCGATAACAAGCAAGTCCTCACGAAGCTCCTCAGGATGGTTATACCGCATTTGCGAGCCTTTAAGCGACTCATCGCGCGTATTTGCCAGCTTCTCCAGCATAAAGCCAAGCTTGATGCGGTAAGGCTCCTTCGTATTTCTCCACAAATCAACGCATTTCAGCTCAACATGCTCGCGGTCCGAACGAAGCGATTCCACAAGCTCGTCTGATACCTCAACCAGGTTTGTGCTGAAGCTGAGCAGATCCATAAGTTCGCCAAGCTTCTCTTCGTACTTCTGAATCGCCAGCTGGCGGTGCAGCGTCAGCGTCTCCCAAGTTACCTTCGCCGTTACGGATGGATTACCGTCGCGGTCTCCACCGATCCATGAGCCGAAGCGCAAGTAATCCGGCACATGCCAGTTCTCATCCGGGTAATATTTGCTCAGGCAGCGCTCCAGCTCTTCATAAACGTTAGGGAGCACCTCGAACAACGTTTCATCAAAATAGTACAAGCCGTTACGAACTTCGTCGATAACGGTTGGCTTGCGGTCGCGCAGCTCATCGGTCTGCCACAAAATAAGAACCTCATTCATGAGCTTCTCACGCAACTTCTCGCGCTCGCGGTACGTCAATGTTGGGTTATCAAGCTCCATCACATCAACGGCAATCCGTTTATGAATATCAAGCACCGCACGACGAGTCGCCTCAGTCGGGTGTGCTGTCATGACGAGCTCAAGCGAAATATTGCTCAAAATATCTCGAACATCTTCGATCGCGATATCGCGTTCCTTCAAGTCCTGAACAGCACTCTCGATAGAGCCGCGCTGCACGGCTTCGCCGGCAGAAACCTCATAATCGCGTTTCCGTCTAATCCGGTGATTTTGCTCGGCAATATTAACGAGCTGAAAGTAGATTGCAAACGCTCTGATGACTTGATGACGAATTTCCGGGTTTAGAGAAGATACGTTTTCTTTGAATTGATCGAATAACTCCGGTACAAATTCAGCGCGGAGCGCTTTGCTTTGCTCCCGAATCCGTTCCACGATATCAAGCAGCTCGCGGCCGCCTTGATGCACGAGAACCTCGCCGAGAATGTTGCCTAGAAAGCGGACATCGCGTCGCAGCAAATTGTTAGCCTGCTGCCGGTTTGTCGTCAAAGTAGATGCAGATTGATCCGACATACTGTTCCTCCTAAATTTTTGCGAAGCAAAGATCGCTCCGTAAGCATTTACTTGTTTTGCGAAGCAAAAATCGCTTCGGAAGCTTGCATGTACAACATGAACGTTTTTTGACTTCTACCATCATACTACAAAATCCTACAGGGATGAAGCCCTAAAGCCAATACTCACAAAATCGGAGCGGCCCCATCCCTACTGGGAGCCCGCTTCTTCTCAAAACCTATTCATACGGTAAATTATCCCTATCAGCATTTGATGAAACAGGTTTTGAAAAAAAAGACCGCAATCGCCTCTAAGTGAGAGACGCTGCGGTCCTTTCGCAACCTTATTACGCCATTAATTGAATGAGCTTGGCTAGCATTTTTGCTGCTTCCTCACGGGTCGCGAAATCTTTTGGCGCAAAATAGCTGCCTTCCTTGCTCGCAATAGTCTTGCCATTAATAATACCTGCTTGCTGCACGGCAGCTGCCGCTTCCTTCGCAAAGCTGCTGATGGATGAACCGTCAGCAAACGTCTGGGCATTTGTGTTCGCAGGCAAGCTGTGTTTCATATAGGCTGCGAATCTTGCGATCATGGCAACCATCTGCTCACGGCTGATGTTAGCCTTAGGGTCGAACTTCCCGCCGCCAACTCCTCCGGCAATGCCTTTCTCGGAAGCCCACTCTGCGGATGCTGCATAGTAATCGGATGCCTTCACGTCCGTAAAGCTTGTAGACTTATAGCTGTCGAGCTTAGCGCCTGCAATTCGGGCTAAAATAAGCGTGAAATCTGCTCGCGTCATATTGGCCTTCGGCGCGAATTTGTTCCCGCCCAATCCTCCGATAATGTTTCTAGCGGACAGATAAACAATGGAATCCTTCGCAAAGCTTGATGCTGTATCATTGAAATTCACTTGACTGTAGCCAACGCCATAAGTGGAGAAATGGCTGACCTTGAAGTACAATTGGCCTGTTTGCGCATCGTACACGCTGTTAGGTACAACGATTAGCTCTCCGTCGTTTGCAATATAGTAAATAACAATCGCATGGCTGTCTTCACCTGCTTGCGGCACATAAGGTATGCTGATACGGGCACTGCCGCCGTTCAAGTCGTGAATCGCTGTTTTGCCTGCCAATACGTCGATATCATATACCGGACGGCTGCCGACAGCTGCCTGATTGGATTCCGAAAGCTTTGTCTTATCGGTTTTATTGACCGATACCGAAAGCTCCGTATTCCCTGCTGCCGATGTCAACGTTCCAATAGACTTCTTATCAAAGGATATAACCCCAAGTCCGACATTCAAGTCCAAAGACTGAAGACTGCTTGATTGCAGCTGTGCAATCGTCTCCTTCTCGAAGAGAATCGTTGCGGATTCCGTATTATTCGGAGCTACCTTAAATTCAATCGTTCCTGGCTTGCCGTTCACAGCTTTATCAAGAGCGGCTAGTGTTGCAGCCAATTGACTTGAATTGACAGTAGCGGTAGTCTTGCCTCCGCTATCCGTAACTGGTGTAAGTACCGTTACCGCTTTCCCTGTATCGGCATTTACTGAAGTGCCTGGACCAGGCGTTGGCTTAGGTGTCGGAGTAGGCGCAGGGGTACTCAAATTGCTTTCTTCTCCATTTCTGATTTTAGCAGATACCGTTACTACCGTCTCTGCCGAACCGTAGCCGTCAGCGCTCAGCGCAGTAATAATCGCTGTCCCCGCCGCTACTGCTTGTACGTTTCCGTTCACATCCACTATCGCTACATTTTTATTGGAGGACGACCATAAGACGGTTGCAGCACTTCCGCCAACAGGCTCCACAGTTGCGTTCAGCTTGGATGCCGCATCTCCCACTTTCAAGGAAAGGGTAGCTTTATCAACGGTTACTTTCGTTACATCCAGTTGGTACACCCCTACCTTGCCGCCTACTTCGTAGGCTACGAGCAGCAATGGTTTACCTGTTGGACTAATATTAGCCGGAATGAATTCCAAGCCTTCTGGACCCGTATCCGTATTCAGATTAATCCCGCCTTGACTGTCCTTGAATTCACGCGTGTTTGTATAATTTGCAAATGTCGCATGCGCAGGATCGGTTACATCGTAGGTCATGAAGCCGCCAATCCGCTCTAGTCCCACGAAAGCAAATATTTTATTGCCAACCTTACCGGTTTTAATATCTTCCGGCTCAGGGCCTTTCTTGCCACTGCGATCGTCGATCGCTATCTTGCTGTTGCTTGTGTTAAAAGAGTGTGGCAGCCTCGCAGCCGTAATCGCCTCGAACTCGTTGCCGCTGTCATAAACCTGCTTCATCGAGCTTGCTTCCCAGATGGAGAAGGAGCGGCCGCCGTACATATAAATGCTGTCGTTGCCCATATCGCTGGCCACTTCAATGCCATCATAGGCGGTTTTGCCATTCAGGAATTTTGCTGCTTCCGAATTCGGATCCAGCTTGCCTTTTAAAGCGCCAATCGTGCTTCCGTTCGTACGCTTAGGCCATTCCGTTACATCGCCTTCATTAGCGGTAAACAAGTAGGTTTGACCGTTAATGGTATGCGTCGTGATACCGTCAGGCATATACATGCCTTTAAACGGTACATTCTCCAGCTTGATCAGACCGTCCTTTTGAAGGTCGAGGGCATTGCGGGCTTCGTTGTAATTTTTGAGTCCCAGCGCCTTAACGGCAGTTACTTTACCCGTTGCGATGTCAATTACAGCAATCGCGTTATTCTCCTGCAAAGACACATAAGCTGTCTTATTATCCTCCGATAAACTAATATACTCCGGCTCCAGATCATATACTGCGTCAGCTTTCGTGCCGCTGGTTTTGATTTTGCCATCTACAGGGTCAACTGCCCCGCGGATATGCACACCATCCTCAATGACGGACGGGTCATCGAAAAGGACTTGCTTTACTGTTTTATCCTTCGTGTTGACGATCGTTACGCTGCCCTTCGGATCTGCAACGCCGGAACGCGGCTCTGCCTCATCGGCAGTAAGAATATATGTGCCGTCAGGTGTCGATTTAATCATATCCGGCTGTACGCCTGCCGCGTAAGAGTCAAGCAAATTGCCGTCATAATCAAGCACGAGTATTTTACCCGGCTTCATGGCATCTGCTTCTTGTACGGATACGGACACGCGCTTTGTAGCCGTATTAATATCTACGCTGGTCAAATCACCGTACACAAAGCCTTCCGTCTCTGCCAGCGGCTTAACGAGTACAGTCTTTTCCTTGCTCAGTGTCCCGCTTCCGCTTCCCAAGCTTACGATATCGAGGCTCGGCGGATTGCCAGAACCGTTAACCAAATAGAATTTGCCATTATCTTTGTTGAATTTGACGATCTCGGCAACTCCGCCATCCTTATTGGTCAGGCCAATGGAGTACTCTCCGATTTTGGTAATATTGAGCGTATCTTTAAATTCAGCAGGGACTATTTTATCTTGGATCGTAAGAGTGAAGGACTTGTCTGCCTTGACAGGCGTTCCATATGTGCTGTCCGTTACCGTAATGGTAATAGGCGCTCCATAAACAGATGCAGTTGGAGTTCCCGTAAGAGCTCCATTCGTAGCTAGGCTAAGCCCATTTGGTAGGCCGGCTGCAGCGAATGAGTATGGCGCCGTTCCGCCAGAAGCCACAAGAGCTGCGTTATAAGGTGAGTTTATATAACCAATAGGTAGAGAAGTTGTGGCGATAGCAAGAGGCTGCGCAACGACTGGTCCCCAAGCACCGTCTGTTCCGCTGCGAGGCGATACCGCAAGCAATGCTTCTCCAATAGCCACCTCATAGTCAATTTGTTTAAAATCTGATTCATTATTATCGGTATCCGTAAAATTGCTTCGGCGAATGGCCTTTTTCTTCGAGGTTCCTTCAGCAGAGCCTGATGGAAAAGCGGTTTCATAACCGTCAATATCGCTTCCGGAATCATTGCTTCCTGATCCAATCATATCGACGTAACCAGCCGGCTTTGTCACAAAAGGATTCACATCTGTCAGCAGTGTCTGATTACTCATCAAAGCTACTTTCAGCCCTTTATTATTAATGAAACGGTTGTCCCATGATTGGTCGCCTTTTGCAGAAAGATTCACCTTTGGGCTTGTCGCACCTGTTGAAGCACCCTTAATTAGGTAAGACGAATGCGCGTTAATTGTTCCTGTGAGATTAAGCTTTTTCCATGCAAGAGTTGGTCCTGTAGTTGCATTGGAGCCCCGATCCGCGTATTGCAGTGACCATCCTGAAAGATCGATATCATTATTCGTGGGATTGTAAAGCTCAATAAAGCCGTGGGAGAGAAGAATCGAGGTATCTGCGACCAAGCCCCCGCCGTACACTTGATTAATAATGACATGGGGGACGTTAACATCATAGGTGTTGTCTACCGTATAAGGCGTTCCTGATTGCGGCAAGTCTGCTGCCATAACAGGTCCCGCGGGCAGCAACATACTCATTGTAATTTCCACTGCTAACAATAGCGAAATCAATCTTTTACTATAAATCCTCAAGACAAGCTCACTCTCCTATGGGTTTGAAGTTAAAGCTTATAGTAGTCGATGAATATTTTGTGATGATTAATTTTCCATTAATCTTTGGTAAATGAAAATGTGTGGATTGCGCTCAGCCAATTCGGCCTAATAAAAATCTCTTCCTATTAATATGCTGATTTCACTGCTTTTTCGAATTTTTATAAAAATAACAATTTCAGCCGAGGCTCCACGCCTAAATTGATCTATATAATAAGCTTTATCCGACCAAAGCAGTCCGTTTACCTATACACATTTCCTTGCTAAAAAAGACAACAAAAAAAGCCTTGCTGCGCAAGGCTTTCGGGTTTAAATAGTTGGAGCGGGTGATGGGAATCGAACCCACGCTATTAGCTTGGAAGGCTGAGAAATACCTCATTTCTGAATTATCACTTCCTATTAATATATTAATTTTTCTAAGGCTTCCTTTAAAATGACTATCAGCGACATTCAGTAAATGTCATTTAAAAATATACTCTTGCCCCAAATATGCCCCAAAAACATTCATGGATGGCATGATTGAAAAAAACCCATCATAACAAGGTTTTAAATATTTGGTTATCATAGTGAACGTTTATTAGAGTCCGATTGTTTACTCAATAATCACTTGAAAGAATGCTTCCGGTACGAAAGAGTACTAATTAGGACACGAATAAGCCGTTCCATCTATGCCATGACTGCCTGATCGTGGCGGCACGTCATCGCAGGTGGATGCTGAAATCACATATCCAGCTCAAAACGGAAGCGAAAAGGCTAGGCTCGGGAATCTGAACTGTAGACGGAAAAAGAGCTGCCCCCGAAGGAGCAGCTCTTTCCCTTATCAGCTGATTTACAGCAAACCCATACTGCTTCACTACCAAGTGTAAATGCGCAGGATGAAGCGGTCAAGCGCTAGTACCAGCATAGCTATCATGAAGTGAAGTGCAAACGTCTTTTGGTTAAATATTTCGGTCTCTACTATATTCAATGTTTTTCGGTTTCAGCGTATTATTCACACTAATGTTGAAAGTGTCGTATCCTTGGCCTATATACGTTGTTCCAAGATAATGATTATAGTAATCACGTTGAACTACATTAATATTATATTTATCATAGTCAATCGCCCCATAATAATCACGTGTATTATATGGGCTAGATTCGGATGGTCCAGTCCAAACATCAGTTGTATTATAGTACTTTGAAACCGTGCCAGTTGCGGAAAGATTTAGAGAAGTTTTAACAAGTCCTAAAACATTATTATTATAGCTTCCCGATATCTGTAAAGTTCCGGTAACAGTAACACCTGAAGATGCAGTCTGAGTATGACCTTTTGCCACGCTTACAATAAATTTTTCATTGTTTCTTGGACCTACAATATAACCTACTATTTGTAGTTCCCCAATTGTATAAGTTGTATGTGAGTAAACTCGACGCTCTTCAGCAAGTGGCTGTATAAGAGAATTATTCTTAGTATTATTCTTCGATACAAGTGCTGGTTCCACAACAGTTACTTGCGCATCTAGATTAACACCTGTGTCATACTCCTTATAGCTAGAAATTACTCCCCCATCATCAGCAAAAGCAGCGCTTAAAGAAGCTGGAACTTTAACAGATGATGCCTGTTCCGCAAAAGCAGAAGGCGTAATCGCTGCAATGGATAGCATCGCAGCCATAGTAACAGTGTAAAACTTTTTCTTCATTTTTTCCTCTCCATTCCAATTCTAGTTGTTTATTGTTCTGTGCATATGTATAATTCTCCCTCCATTGGAAATATCCTCTTTTTTTAAAAAAAGTTCACCTAGATCTAAAAATCACTATTTTTCGAACATTTCTACCCTCTCCGAAACACGAATTGGGTAGCTATGGGGAAAGTGTAGCTCCTTTTTACAGTTTTATTTGCTAAGCATTAGCGTACGTGCATTCCTCCCGTTCTTATTTCGTTCTTTTTCCTTAAAGCGTTAAATATAATTGTACGAGTTCTTCTAGTGGGATTGCCAACACACCATTATCCACCTTTTTAATACGACCCCGAATAGCTGTCTAGATGTCACACAAAGTTTCTCGTTCTGTTAATTCGTGAAGATTTTTAATTGATCAACAGCGACTTGCTCATTTAATTGGACACCAAAATATTGTTCAAATATAGCGCCGATCTGAATGAGTCGCGAGTCGCTGGAAATACGCATGTAGCAATTAAAAGCTATGAAACAACGCCTTCAATCACAAGTGAGCCAGAAAGAGCGTAAAGCCATTGACGGTGATTCTGTAATATATACCGTTCCAGAAAGAAATGTCCGTACTACAAGGCATTTAAGGCTCTTGATCGGGCATCTTGGCCCCAAGGCCAACCAAAAGACACTTGTACAAAATTCCTCATTTTGTGAAGTAGTTCAGTCCATTCTACAGAAGAGACGATTTCAATAAGGATATAGTTGCGTTATCCTGCCCGTTAGCATTGTAGTCCATCTTTTGATTCTTCTGTAAGCCCTCAAGCATTGTATTTTCTGACTCTCCATTAGGAGATAGAAGCCCATCGATTCTTGTGTCTAACCAGCTTTCTGAACCTTCAGATGGAATATTTAATTTATTGTGCTAACAGGCACGTTAGTTGAACTTCGCTTGCTAATACGAAAACCGGATTCCCTTGTAGAGTAAAGGGTCCGGTTTTTTCGTGCAACTCATTGATTAACGTACGATTTTTTCCTTTTCGTGAGGTGACCCCTAATTTTATTTATTCATTATTGATCTTTCATCTAACACTTTATTTATTCTTTGACTTGCAACTTCATACCAACCATTATCAATTTCAAAAGCCGACCAAGACCGACTTGTCATAATGGCTGCTTCTTCAGCAACACCACTGCCTGCAAAATAATCTACAATTAACTCTCCAGGCGCACTACTGTTCTCAATCATCTCCTTTAGCAGCTCTACAGGCTTTTCTGTAGGATGAATGGTCTTATTTCCATGGATGCGTGGTATTCGCCAAATATCTGTTTGTTTTCGAGTTGAGATCCTTCTAACACGTTTATCCCCTTTCACAGCGAAGATTATAAATTCGTTACGATAACGATAATGCCAACCAAGGCCCATATGCTCTTTATCCCATACAATGCAATTCTTCACTATGAATCCTGCATTACGCAGCCAGATCATCATGTCTGCATACATCCTCCAATCAATGCAAACATAAATATGTCGCCCTGGCTTGAGCACCCTATATGCTTGGAAGATCCATTGCATACAAAACATCTTGTATTCCGCCGGCGAAAGCATATCGTTCTTTATAATATTAAATCTAGGCTTTTTCGTTTTAGTTTGTGTAGTTCCACCAAATCTTAAATTATATGGCGGATCAGCTATCAATAAATCAACTGAGTTATCCTCTAAATACTTTTTTGAACCTTCAATACAGCTTTCATTGTATAGCATAGAATCCCTCCTACAGTATGGAAGTTATATTTCCTTGGTGTTCTTCTAGGCGGCTTCAGACGCGGCGAGATGCTCGGCGTTGAATGGCCAGCTGTCGACATGGAGAATGGCGGGATCTACGTAGAAAAACAGATCTCATTCGATGAAGAAGGAAGATCTGTTGAAGCTGAATTAAAGACTGAGGAGTCTGAAGCATTTGTCCCAATGCCTCGCTGGTATATGGAAGAGCTGAAATCGTACAAGCGCGAATGAATGAAAAACAAAATGGGATGCGATCCGGAGGATTGGAAAGGCGGCGACAAGCTATATCTTTTCCATGGTGGGAACGGTCAGAAATATTATCCAAACACCCCTTCACTAACTTGGCGACGTTTCTTAAGCAAGCATGAGCTGCCACACATCAGACTGCATGATTTACGCCATACAACAGCAATGCTGCTACGTGAGTACGGAGCTGACTTAAAATCGATCCAGGAGCAACTGCGCCACTCTAAGCTGGCCACCACTACAGATATTTATATGCAGCGCGATAAAACAACTGTCAGTCGAGGTAGTGCAGATTTGTTTGATGTACTGAACCCAAAAAATCAGCTTGGACACCAAACGGACACCAAGGAGCTAGTGAGGCTGTGTCGAATGAAGACAACAAAAAAAGCCTTGCTGCGCAAGGCTTTCGGGTTTAAATAGTTGGAGCGGGTGATGGGAATCGAACCCACGCTATTAGCTTGGAAGGCTAAAGTTCTACCATTGAACTACACCCGCAAATCAATAATGAAAGATGGTCGGGACGACACGATTTGAACATGCGACCCCCTGGTCCCAAACCAGGTGCTCTACCAAGCTGAGCTACGTCCCGAAGTGTAAATAAAGTGCATCTAATGAAGTGTTAATGGCGTGCCCTAAGAGATTCGAACTCCTGGCCTTTTGATTCGTAGTCAAACGCTCTATCCAGCTGAGCTAAGGGCACACACTATGGAGCGGAAGACGGGAATCGAACCCGCGACCCTCGCCTTGGCAAGGCGATGCTCTACCGCTGAGCCACTTCCGCACGTTATTTCTGTCAGCCATCCGTGATGTTTATCATCGCGGCGACAAGTAATAATATATCATCCCTGAAAACAAAATGCAACTGTTTTTATAGAAAAGTTTGAAATTATTTTTCCACACTCCATTTTCCCGCTCGCTTATTACCAAAAAACGCTGATTTGACGCGATTATTCCGCATTTATTATATTATGCAGCTGCTGATCAATAAAGTCGGCTTTTTTAAGTTCAGATCAGAACTTCAGCTTGCAGCAGTTCTCAGTAGTTATTTCTTATAAAAAACCGCAGTCCCTAAGGAATGCGGTTTATGCGAAGCGATAATTTCGATCTATGCACCAGCAGCTGTTAACGTCTCTTGCATAATACGGCTGTTAATTGCTACTTTATCAGCAGCCGGCTGTCCTGCAAGCGCATAAGGCAAGCATAAAGGTACGCCTGTTCGAGGATCAGGGACGATGTCTGCTTCAATATTAAATACTTCGCGCATAATATCAGGCGTCATAACTTCAGCAGGCGAACCTTCGCCAACTACGACACCTGTTTTAATTGCAATCATATGATGAGCATAGCGCGTAGCGTGATTCAAATCATGGACAACCATAACGACTGTACGGTTACTGGCAGCGTTCAGCTTTTGGAGCAAATGAAGTACTTCCAGCTGATGCGCCATATCGAGGAAGGTCGTTGGCTCATCAAGAAACAGAATATCGGTCTCCTGTGCAAGTGCCATTGCGATCCATGCGCGTTGACGCTGTCCACCGGATAAATGATCGACCGGACGATCGCCAAACTCAGTCATGCCCGTCGCTTCGATCGCCCACTGTACGATACTGCGGTCATCCTTGCTCATCGATCCGAAGCCCTTCTGGTAAGGGAAACGTCCGTATGATACAAGCTCAGCAACCGTTAGCCCATCTGGCGCGGTCGGATTTTGCGGCAAAATAGCCAGCTGCTTCGCTACTTCCTTCGTCGACTGCTTGTGAATGGATTTGCCGTCCAGAAGAACACTGCCCTCAGATGGGCTCATAATACGAGCCATGGTTTTCAAAATAGTGGACTTGCCGGAGCCGTTCGCTCCTACTAGCGCCGTAATTTTCCCTTGAGGTATGGCAATGTTTAAGTTTTTGACAATAAGACGGTCATCATAAGCAATATCAAGACCCGAAGTCGTTAAACGAATCATTGGACAAACACGCTCCTTCCGCTGCCGAGGCAGACACCTTCTTAAATATATATAGTATTTCGTTCTGCAACGAAAAGTGATAACGATTATCATTGACGTTTTAATGATAATGTTTCTCACGTGAAAAGTCAATCAGAATCTCTACCCTGCCTTCCAACAACAAAAGGGCCAACCAGCATGCTGGTTGGCCCTCTTCAAACTATGACAATAAAGCAAGCAGCACGCGCGATATATCCGGCAAAGATGACTGGATTTCCACTGCACCCAGCTCATAAGCTGCTTTCGGCATGCCGTATACGATGGAGGTTTTCTCATCCTGACCGATCGTTCGGGCGCCTTTGCTTCGCATGGAAAGCAAACCTCGCGCGCCATCCTTCCCCATTCCTGTCAAAATAATGCCTATAGCGCGGTCCCCCGCCACCTTGGAGGCTGACTCAAATAATACATCGACCGATGGACAATGCCCGTTTATCTTGTCCCCGCTTCGACATTCCAGCTTAAAGCGATCTCCTGCTTTTACGAGTGAGACATGCTTGTCGCCCGGTGCAATTAGAACGGTACCCTCTTGTACAAAATCGCCATCTTCAGCTTCCTTCACCCGCATTGCGCTGGATGCGTTTAAGCGTTCTGCGAACATACGAGAAAAAATGGGCGGAATATGCTGTACGACCACAATTCCAGGCGTATTGGCGGGCAATCCCTTCAGCAAGGTATGCATCGCCTCCGTGCCTCCGGTTGAAGCACCAACCACAATGATGTTGTTTCGATTTTTGATGGGCTGCTGCAGCCTTGTTTCGTTGATCTTATCGGATCGATCCTTCTGTATGATCTTCGCCTTAGAGGCTCCTTTAATGATGCGAATCAGCTCAAATAGAAACATCTCAACTCGCTGAGGAGTCGCTATGTCAGGCTTTGCTACAAAATCAACAGCGCCTGCCCTTAATGCGTCCAAGGCTGCTTCGCTAATCGAGCTAACCGTAACGATTGGCAGCGGGTATTGCGGAAGCAATCTACGTATGAATTCAATACCGTTCATTCCCGGCATCTCAATATCGCACGTCAACACATCAGGCTGGTATTTAATGATTTTATCACGCGCGTCAAAAGGATCCTTAGCCGTTGCAACCACCTCAATGGCGGGATCAGAGGCCAGACCTCTTGCCAGTACCTCACGGAACATGATGGAGTCATCCACGACGAGCACCTTTATCCTTTTATCCACCGTATTGATAATCAACTATACCCCCTTAAGCCTAACCTGCATTTAGAGCTTCTTCTGATATACAGACGGCATGATGTACGTAAAATCCGTTTTGTCGCGTTCAAGCGACTCCGAGTGTCCGATGAACAGATATCCGCCTGGCTCGGTCATCTCATAGAACTTCCTAATAAGCTCACGCTTTGTTTCATTATCGAAATAAATCATTACATTCCGACAAAAAATGACATGGAACTTTCGCTTAAACGGAAAGGTTGGCTGCATTAAATTGAATTGACGGAAAATAACTTCCTTTTTCACTTTATCAAGCACAACCGTTTGCTCATCATTTAGCTTACGGAAGTAATTGGATCGCCAAATCGCAGGAATCATGTCCAGCGCCTCATTTGAATAAATGCCTTTGGCAGCGATCTCCAGCACCTTCGCTGACAAATCGGTAGCCAGCACCTGCGTATTCCAACCCTGTTTCATTGTTCCGAAAAACTCATCCAGCAATATCGCTAGCGTATAGGGCTCCTCTCCTGACGAACATCCTGCGCTCCAAATTCGCAAATCATGGTCGCGAATTGTGTGAGCTAGGCTTGGAAGCACTTTATCTCGTAAATAGTAAAAATGATTCGCTTCCCTCATGAAAAAGGTATGATTTGTCGTGATCCTATTTGCTAGCATGATGTTTGATGCCCCACTGGAGTCTGCTTTAATATGCTTGAAATATTGCGCAAAGCTATCAAAGCCTTGCTCGAGCAAATGACGCTGCAGGCGGGCAGCCAGCAGCGTCTTTTTCTCTTGTTTTAAATTAATGCCAAATTGCGCTTTGATATAGTGGGCAAGATGTATGAATTCCTCTTCCGAGATGGCAATCACCGTTAATATTTACCGAACTCGCGATCGCTTAGCAGAATAGTGGCACCTTTTGCTGCTGCGACTTCAGCCTGATCGCTATCAATAGCCCAATTTCGTTTTTTCGCCTGGCCAGCCATATTTTCCAGCATACGCAGCATTTCCGGGTCCAACTGCTCATATTCTTTATAGGAGGTTGATTGCTGCGTCTTGCGCAGTACGAATCGGCCTACCTGCTGCTTCAGCATCTCGGCTTGGCCCGTCAGCTCCTCAGAAGCCGCCGCACTTTCCTCCGAGGTAGCTGAGTTCGTTTGTACGACTTGAGAGACCTGCATGATGCCTTGATTAATTTGCGCTACGCCTGTTGCCTGCTCGGTTGATGCCTCAGAGATGCTATTAACCAGATTAGCTACCTTAGCAACACCATCAACGATTTGGTTAAGCGCTGACGCCGTCTCATTCGCGATTTTTGTTCCATCCTCCACTTTACGGATCGAGCCTTCAATCATATCCGTCGTTTCCTTTGCCGCATTAGCAGAACGTGCCGCAAGATTGCGCACCTCCTCTGCAACAACAGCGAAGCCTCTGCCATGCTGTCCTGCTCTAGCCGCCTCGACAGCCGCATTCAACGCCAATATATTCGTCTGAAATGCGATTTCATCAATAACCTTAATAATTTTTGAAATGCTGCCAGAAGACGTATTGATTTCCTCCATGGCATTCAGCATTTCTTTCATCCGATCATTGCCCTGCTGTGCATTGTCTCTCGCTTGATCAGCAAGTGTATTTGCCTGAACTGCATTTTCCGCATTTAATCTTGTCTGCGCTGCTATCTCTTCAAGCGAGGCAGTCAACTGCTCCACAGAGCTTGCCTGCTCAGAAGCCCCTTGCGACAATACTATGCTTGATTCCGATACTTGTCTCGCGCCTGTAGATACCTGCTCGGACGCGCTTTGGATATTAGAAAGCACTTCATTCATATTATCGGTCATTTTGCCAAAAGCGGCAGCTAATACACCTACCTCGTCTTTTGTTGCAACTTCGACCGTCAGATTCAAATCGCCATTTGCAATGCGTTCAGCTGAATCAACAAGCTTGCGAATGGGACTGCTTATTATCCGAGAGATGAATAAGCCAAGACCAACTGCCGCAACCATTGCGATAATGACAATAACTAGCATGGTTAGGATCGTCTTTTGCGAGGATTTAGAATATTCATCAGAACGACGTGATCCTTCTGTATTTTTATCAAGATATATATCATCAATCATGCCGTCTACTTTCTCGGAAATGACAACAGCATTTTCAAGCTCCTTCAAGCCTTGCTCTATCTTTTTTTCCGATGCGAATGCAATAATACGATCTTGATATTGTCTATATTCCTTAAGAGCTGCCTGCAGCTCATTTACTCTGGTTTTTTCGTCCTCTGTTACAAGGCTATTTTCAAAGGTGGCGAGCAAAGTATCCGTCTCACTCTTCAGACTATTAAGTTCTTCAATCGCTGCGCTTGTCTTTGCAGCGTCTGTACTCAGCAAAACATCACTTACAAGAACTCTTACATTTTGAAAATTCATTCCAATATTACCAAGTACTCCAACTGACTTCCCAAATTGCTCATACAGCACTGAGTAATCCGTATCAATTTTTTTCAGACTCGTAATACCGACCGCACCAACTATTCCTGCCATTAACGCAACCACAATAAATGAAGTGGTAAGCTTCTTGCCGATTTTCATGTCATAAAACCATTTCATTGTCCCATTCCTCCATTTATTGAGCTGGTAATAAATTCTCTACTTCATTTTTAGTAAGCATCTTGTCGCAATCGAGCAGAAGCATCACCGCATTTTCCAATTTACCTACCCCTTGAATATAGCGGTTCATGCCGCCGCTTGCTTCAGGCGGTGGCACAATGTCTTCAGAAGGAATGGACAGCACCTCTGATACGCTATCTACAATAAGTCCAACAGATATCTCCTTTATGTCGATAACGACAATACAAGTTCGATCGTTGTATTCGCGGAACGGCTTCTTAAATCTTAACCGTACATCCATTACGGGAATTATTTTACCGCGTAAATTAATTATGCCGCGTACATATTCAGGCAGTTCAGGAACTTCGGTTATGACCTGAATGCCTATTATTTCTATTACATGCTTAATCTCAATCCCATATAGCTCTTTGCCAAGCGAAAAGGTTAGAAATTTATCCTTCTGAGCATCTTCTTCATTGTTGCTGTCAAAGCTTGATCGTTGATTCATTTCAATCGTCCCTTCACCTGTTATGGGCAAATGCCGGCATATTTCGATTGCGATTCGTGCCCATCAAATCTACTACGTCTAGGATGAGACTAATACTCCCATCTCCGAGCAGTGTACAACCCGCAAGACCTTCCCTATGTATGACATATTTTATATAACGGGGCAAATTTTTAACGACTACCTGCTGCTGCCCTAATAGCTCGTCAACGAACAAACACATTCGTTTTCCATCCTGTTCAAGCATAACGAATATTCCATCCTCTAAATTGGTGTTGCCGCTTTTTGAATGAAATCTTTCATGAAGACGAAGAATAGGGTAACAATTCCCACGCACCATAATCATTTCATTGCCATCGGGATCCGTGATGACATCGGATAATTTCGGTTTAAAGGATTCCTTAATTGAGGTTGTCGGCACTGTATAATTAGCATTGCCTACCCTTACATTCATGCCATCAATAATTGCCAGCGTTAAAGGAATTTTCAGCGTAATGCTCGTTCCCTGAAGCTCCTTGCTCTCTACAGAGATAACGCCGCCTACTCCCTCAACATTACGAGAGACGACATCCATCCCAACACCTCGGCCGCTAAATTCTGTAATATTGTCTTTTGTAGAAAAGCCAGGCTGAAAGATCAAGCTGAATATTTCCTTCTCTGTCATATCTCCGTGCTGCTCACCAATGAGACCTTTCTCTTTGGCTCTGCTTACGATATGCTTCTGATTCAAGCCCTTACCATCATCCTTAACGACAATCTCTACATAGCCGCCTGTATTTTTTGCCTCTAAAGTAATAGTGCCAGCGCGTTTCTTGCCTGCTTTCACACGCTCATCGTTCGATTCAATGCCATGATCCAGCGCATTTCTAACCAAATGCATCAACGGATCAGAAATTTGATCGATAATATTTTTATCAAGCTCCGTATCTTCTCCAATTATTTCAATGTCCACATCCTTGCCCAGCTTCTGGCACATGTCTCTGACCACTCGACGCATCTTATGAAAGGTAGTGACAAGCGGCACCATTCGGATCGACATGACGATATCCTGGAGCTCACCGGTTATTTTTCGCAGCTGTCCTGATGCTTTGTTGAAAGCCGAATCCCCACGTGTACCATTAGAAGCTTCACTGCGAGTAACCATCGCTTCTGCAATGACGAGCTCTCCAATGAGATCCAGTAATTGATCCAACTTATTCACACTTACGCTTATAACCGCATTTCTTGACGCGCTTTCTGTCTTCCCTTCCGGCTCTCGATCCTCCGGCCAGTCTGTCTGCTCAAGTGATAAATCAAATTCTTCGCTCTCCTGATCCCTTTCCGTTTCTCCGGCGTCCTCTATCTGGGTTAAATCCAATCGCTCCAGAAAGAGTGTTTCCATTAAAAAACCATGAACCTCCTGATAGTTCTTTTCCGACTTAAAAGAAATATGAAACCCGTCATTTCGAATGGCTTCAATACTTCTTTCGTCATCAAGAAGATCAGTCGGCTCATGGTGTTGGATTCGCGATATCTCTTTTAAACGATGAATAATGTTAAACGATCTAATATTTTCCATTTCACAATCACTTTGAAATCGAACAACTGCTTGAAAGGAAAATAATCTAATTTTTTTCAATTGCTTTAGCTGTTCCAAATATTGCTTAATATCGTTAATAATGATAATAGGATTGCCATCCGATTCATTTCCATGTGAGATTTTGTGTACCTCCGCCTTAATAAAATCCGCTACTCTCAGGACGAGGTCTGATAAATAGGTATGGTTGAGCGGAATCTCCTTGTTTTCCCTTATAAAATGAAATAGATCCTCTATAGCATGCGCTACCTCGGCAATGCTCAAATACTGCATCATAGCTGCCGAGCCTTTCAGCGTGTGCATATTGCGAAAAATCTCATTTATTGCATGAACCGAAAAAGAAGCCGCCTGCTCGCAATCAAGGATTGTCGCTTCAAGCTGCTCTAATAGTTGCGATGATTCGAAAATGTACATCTCCATAATAGGGTCAGTTAAATCTCTTCCATTCATCCATATCCCTCTTTCTATTTTGCTACGAGGAACCAACTGATTACGTATACATCTACTGATGAATTATATACAAACAAAGGAAAACGATAATTCAATGAAGAATTATTTAGGGTTATAGACCCCATTCTGAGATCAGCAACATGAATGACGAATTATCTGCGAAATATGACTAGTTATAGAAAGGACAGTACTGGACCTTAAAATACCAAGGTTCTATTTTCGCATTTTAAGAAAAATCTACATTTTTCGACATATAGAGTGATAATTCGTCAAAATTCGTGCTATTAGACAAATTATATTCGTAATTACGAATAAATGCAACAATTATTCGTAATTACGAATGAATTTGCATTTAGCTGATCATATTACAAGTAAAAGCAACATTTTTCAATTTAGGAGGTATTCTTCATGCATGATATTAAACGAAGACTTAAACAATTAAGACAAGAAAGAGAGCTCACCATGTATGAATTCGCAAAGTTAATTTCAGTATCTCCCGGAAATGTTGGCGACTGGGAAAGCGAAAACAGAACCTCCATTCCCGGGGCTAAAGCACTCATTTCCATTGCAACTATATTTGATGTATCTTTGGACTGGCTAATACTTGGCCATACGTACGCTCCACCTGATAACAAACAACAGGTATATCCTCCCGATCAGCAAGTCTCGCATACGTTAACGGAGTTAATTCATGCTTTATCTTCTGAGGATATACAATTAATCGCCAAACTCGCCAAGAGGCTGCGTCACTTATCACAAAAGCCATAAACTACTTCACGACAGAAGAAGCCTGACAGTATTCCTTTTGTGTTCATTTCAAGTGCAATCCTATAGTCCAGCAGCCTGATGCAGAATACGCCGGATACAAAAAAAGCTCACTAGATCAAATTGATCTAGCGAGCTCATCCGAACAAGGTTCAACCTGAACGATTATCATAAAATGAAAAAAAGCCTTCAGGATTAAAAATCCTAAAAGCTTGTGTTGTAAGTATGGTGCGCGTAGAGGGACTTGAACCCCCACGGTCGCCCGCCAGATCCTAAGTCTGGTGCGTCTGCCAATTCCGCCATACGCGCATATAAGGTAAAGCTTGTTTGTAGGACTTCCACCTACATTTCTCTGTTTGACATACAGAGCGTTTCCCGATGATGGGTTTTAAAGATGGTGCGCGTAGAGGGACTTGAACCCCCACGGTCGCCCGCCAGATCCTAAGTCTGGTGCGTCTGCCAATTCCGCCATACGCGCATGTGAGAAGAAAAATGGTGAGTCATGTAGGATTCGAACCTACGACACCCTGATTAAAAGTCAGGTGCTCTACCAACTGAGCTAATGACTCATATTATAAAATGGCTGGGGATTCAGGGATCGAACCTGAGAATGACGGAGTCAAAGTCCGTTGCCTTACCGCTTGGCTAATCCCCAGCAGCGATATGGTGGACGCTGACGGGATCGAACCGCCGACCCTCTGCTTGTAAGGCAGATGCTCTCCCAGCTGAGCTAAGCGTCCAAGTATAAAGGCGCCTTTTTTGTCAAAAAGGAAATTGGTGACCCGTAGGGGACTCGAACCCCTGTTACCTCCGTGAAAGGGAGGTGTCTTAACCACTTGACCAACGGGCCATACATAAATTGAAGCTTGTTCTAACAGTTGAAAGTGTTCTGGAGCTCTCAACCGGGATCGAACCGGTGACCTCATCCTTACCATGGATGCACTCTACCTACTGAGCTATGAGAGCATAATGGCTCCCCGAACAGGACTCGAACCTGTGACAACTCGATTAACAGTCGAGTGCTCTACCAACTGAGCTATCAGGGAACATTGCATTTTTGAGTTGAAATGTCTCCAAGAGCTTCAACTGCAAAAGAGGCACGGTTGAAAAACAAGGCAAATTGCGCCCTGAAAACTGGATACGAAAGTTTAGGTTTGCTGAAAACCTCTTTAACTGTGTCTGCCGGATGTATGGGTCCATGCAAACCTTAAGCGTATGCTTACGATGTAGGTTTGTTTTACAAACCTTTTAGCGTATGCTTACGATGTAGGTTTGCTTAGCAAACCTTTTAGGATAAGCCCTCGACCGATTAGTATTCGTCAGCTGCACACATTGCTGTGCTTCCACCCCGAACCTATC
>NZ_JBXCIW010000029.1:0-61587 GCF_056786335.1 Paenibacillus sp. Y280 | reverse complement strand
GCGTTCGTCCTGAGCCAGGATCAAACTCTCCAAATGGAAGTTTTCGCTTCGACGCGATGTCGAAGAGAAAGCTTCAAGTGTTTGAAATGCTCATTACTTTTTATCGCTTTTTCTTACGATTCGTTAAAATCGCAAGGGCAGTTATTACTCGTTGTTCAGTTTTCAAAGAGCAATCTTTTCTTTCGTGTCGGCCGTGTGTCTCATTGGCGACTTTTATAATATATCACAGATGCCCAAGTTAATGCAAGTAATTTTTTTATTTCTTTTTTTGAAGCTTGTTTACTTACTCTTGGCGCGAGAACTAATGTAGCATATAATCGCTTCTCGCGTCAACCTTTTAGCCAAACCTTTTTTGTATAGTCCTACACTACCACCCATTGAAGGCCGACAATTAAGGCTATTCCAGGAACGCCTAAAGTAAGCACCGTACCAATCGTAACGGGATTCAGCGGAATATACATACCCGGCACCGCCTCGGAGTAGTTCAGCACATACAATAACCCCGCTGCCAAAACAAGGTGAAGCGCAAATCCGCGAAGCATACCCCACGTAAGCTTATTTCTTAATAAGACGACTGCCAATAAAAGGCTAGATACAATAAATACCGACAACCAAATTGTTTTCATTTCATTACTCCTCTCCAGGCTGGCCAGTTATTGCTTGTACGCTTCGCCAAGCGAAGCAGCATATCATATCTCTTTTCGGCTGTAATCATGCAGTAAATGGCGTAATCGATTTGATCCTTACCGTGTGCGTAATTAAAATAGCGATTCGCGTTCTCCCATTCTCGGTGCGCTTCAGCTATTTCGATTCGAATTTCATCCATTTGTTTAACCTCTTTTTCCAAGGTCGCCTGATGCTTGTTCTTCAAACGAATCCCTCCCGCATGTCCGATGTCCATACCGTTCTTTACTATATGTATAGGCTTGGACATCGGAATAGAACGAGATCTTGAGAGATTGCTAGCCCATCTAGAGAAAGCAAAAAGGCGACAGGTGAGAATATTCTCGACCTGTCGCCCTTTATTGTGCTTACCGCTAGTTTATTTCCCGTCGGCCTTCCAACGCTTTGGAAAGTGTAACCTCATCCGCATACTCAAGATCGCCGCCAACAGGCAATCCATGTGCAATCCGCGTCACACGAATGCCAAATGGTTTGATAAGCCTCGATAAATACATCGCTGTCGCTTCGCCTTCAATGTTCGGGTTAGTTGCCAGTATGAGCTCCTGTACTCGTTCATCGCTTAACCTTCGCAACAGCTCTGCAATTCGAATTTCATCTGGTCCAATGCCCTCCATGGGAGAGATCGCGCCTTGCAGAACATGGTATTGCCCTTGGTAATCCTTCATCCGCTCTATAGCGATAAGATCCTTCGATTCTTGAACGACGCAAATGACAGAATTATCGCGAGACTTGTCTTGGCAAATTCTGCACGGATCGGTATCCGTAATGTTGCAGCAAACCGAGCAATAGAACAAATTGCGCTTAACGCTTACTAGCGCCTTCGCAAAATCTATGACGTCGTCTTCTTTCATTCGAAGCACATGGAACGCCAGACGGGCGGCCGTTTTGGGTCCTATACCCGGTAATCGCGTAAAAGCATCAATTAATTTCGCTATCGGTTCGGGGTAATACAAAACTAGGTACAGCTCCTTTCAAACGAAAGCGCGCGGTTCTTCTTAGAACAATCCTGGAATTTTCATTCCGCCTGTGAATTTGCCCATATCCTTGTTCGCCAGCTCATCCACTTTAGAAAGCGCGTCGTTAACTGCAGTAAGCACAAGATCTTGCAGCATTTCTACATCTTCTGGATCTACAGCTTCAGGTTTAATTGTAATGCTTAGCAGTTTCTTATGACCGTTTGCCGATACAGTAACGACACCGCCGCCTGCTGTTCCTTCAACTGTCTTTGTTTCAAGCTCTTCTTGCGCTTTCATCATTTGATCTTGCATCTTCTTCACTTGCTTCATCATTTGGTTCATGTTGTTCATTTGAAATCACCTCATCATTAGTATTTAATCGTTATCCTTCACAACTACTAAATCTTCCCCAAAAAGCTTAACGGCTTCTTCCACCCAAACAGGTCTGCTTGGGTTTTGCGGTGCATCAGAAGCCTCGGGCTCCAATTGAAGCGTCTCGGTCTTCTGCGCACTAGCGCCTTGTGCCGCAGCCTGCCAATCCTTCATCATGACCGTAACGATCCGGAACGGACCGCCAAGGACATCATGCATGACTTTCTCTATAATATCACGATTGGCTGGCTTTTCGGTCGTTTCCCGGTGCATCGTATTTTTGAATGCGACGAGTATCGCGTCATCGGCGGAAGCGACAGGCTCGCCATCCTTCAACCACGCGTGAACCGTTATTTTGGCTTCCTTCACGCCCTGCAGAACATCATTCCATTTCATGCGGAATTGATTGAATTCGGGACTGCCTGCCGACGCTAAGTAAGGATCGAGCTTAACGGAAGAGCGAGCTATGCCGCCCGATCCGCCAAACGAGCTGCGAACCGCGTTCGTGCGCGCCGCTTGCTTGCTGGCCGCATTGTCAGCGGAAGACGAACTCCCGCCAGCAGCTATGCCATTCTGCAGCGCTTGCTCCAGCTTGCGCTCAAGCGCTTCAACCTGCTGGCGCAATCGGGCCACTTCGGCTGATTGCACGCCAGTAGAAGCAGAGCCGGATGCAGCTCCTCCGCCTGAAGATTGTTCTTCACTCAGCGTACAGAGCTTCATCAGCGCTACCTCAAACAGCGTTTGCGGCTGCGATGCGTGCTTCAGCTCCACCTGATAGCGGTTCAGCGTATCGATCATCGCAAACAGTCGCCCAGCAGTAAAGGCTTCCGCCATCGCTTTAAAGCGTTCTGGATCAACGATCCGTTCCGTTGCGCCGCCTTGAGGAGCAAGCTTCATCACCAGCAAGTCACGGAAGTAATAGATCAAGTTCTCCATACATTTGTCCGCACTCTTGCCGGCCTGCATCAAGCTTTCCACAAGCGGCATAACCGACGCTACATTACGATCCTTAACAGCCTCAGCAAGCTGATAGAAATGATCAGCAGCCATGCCGCCGGTCACATCTACCGCTGCATCAAGCGTGATGCGGTCGCCGGCAAAAGCAGAAACCTGCTCAAGCAAGCTTATCGCATCCCGCATCCCGCCTTCCGACAGCCGCGCAATGTAAGCAATCGCGTCCTCGTCAGCCTGTATGCCTTCTTCGCGGCAAATCTTTAACAAGTGCGCCGTCTGCTCTTCCAGCGAAACCTGCCTAAAATCAAACCGCTGACAGCGCGAGATGATCGTAGCAGGCAGCTTATGCGGTTCAGTTGTCGCCAAGATAAAAATAACATGCCCCGGCGGCTCCTCCAATGTCTTGAGCAAGGCATTAAATGCCTCGGCCGTGAGCATATGTACTTCATCTATAATATAAACTTTGAACCGCACCTCTGAAGGGGCATATCGCACTTTATCTCGTATATCACGAATTTCATCAATACCGCGGTTGGATGCAGCATCTATCTCGATTACATCCATAATATGCCCAGCAGTAATCCCTATGCAAGCATCGCATTCATTACAGGGCTCTTCAGCTGGACCACGTTCGCAGTTAACCGCTTTCGCCAAAATTTTCGCGGCGCTGGTCTTGCCGGTCCCACGCGGACCATTAAAAAGATAAGCATGCGACACGCGCTGTTCGCGAATTGAATTTTGCAGCGTTTGGATAATATGCTGTTGACCAACCATGTCCTGAAACGTCTGCGGACGCCAGGCACGATATAAAGCGATATGTGACACGCAGACCTTTCCTTTCATGTTGCCTTTTCATTTCAAAATAGAATGGCTATTCCTCTATTATACAACAACTGTGTAGCAAGCAAAACTTTCTTTTGCCCGTCATAATGCTATGCAAACAAAAGATTCACAAACAAAAACACCTGCAATCGCTATTTCCGACAAAAACATCGAACAGCGTCCACAGGTGCTACTTTTGTATTTGGCATTCATTTAAAGAAGAAATTCAGTACCGTGCACCTACTCCTGATAAATGCGACCCAGGCGACATCCTTGCACTACAGCTCGAGTCAGGCACTCCCCCGGCACATGAACTAATTTGCTTATGGCTGCTTCCTTCCGGACCTGACCCGTTCACAAACGTCCATTGCGGAGGACCCAACCGTCAACACTGCTCGCAAGTGCCAAGACCCCATATCGGCATAACCTCAAATAGGAATTCAACCTCGCTACAGCGGATTGCGAGTTACAGGGCACCGCTACCTCCCCATCTAGCACGGCAAAAATAAGTATAGCCGATTACGAGGTAAAGCGCAACTCGTCCATAGACTTGGAAATAGATTACTGTTTTTTATCGTTTTACTTCCACATGTACCTTATAACGCGGCATATTATACTGTACCACCGACTGCGCCTTTGCGCGCAGCTGCTCTACTTGTCCGTCAGAAAGGTTATTTTTGGCGTTTAAATTCACATGCAGGTCTGTACCGTTAAAATAAATATTGGTGCGTTCAATGCCTGGAATAGGCTTTAGCACCTGCTCGATAAAATTGCCGTCCGCATTATAATTAAGGTATTCATAACGATTGGGCAAGTTTGGATTGCTGTTGGAGTAACCCATATATCCATCATGGCCATAAGTTTTAAGCCTGTTCTCCTGCTTGCTGTTGCCGCAGCCAGAGAGCGCTATGGCTAGAGCCACCACACATGTTGCCGTAATTGTTAATCGACTAAAGCTAAGCCGCTTATCCGAATCGAATGGTTTCTTATCCAATCAAAAAACCTCCCTTCTATCCAATAGGATGGCTGAGGGAGGCTCTTGTATTCTGCCAATTAAAGGCGGAACGACTTGTAGGATTAAATACCGTATTTCTTCTTGAAACGATCGACGCGGCCGCCAGCATCCAGGAACTTTTGCTTACCCGTGTAGAATGGGTGGCATTGGGAACAAACCTCTACGCGAAGGCTCGGTTTAATCGAACCAGTCTCGAAGGAATTTCCACAAGCGCAAGTTGCTGTAATGATGTGGTATGTCGGATGAATAGCTTGTTTCATCTCGTTCACCTCTTTCTGCCCTGAATCGCATGCGGACCCAGAGTTAAATCACACATCTCGGATTATAGCATGAACTGATTTGCTGTTGCAATGAATAATCGCTCATATGACAATATTAGATGAAATTACCGTTCACTGGGCACTTATTTTAACAGCGCGGCGGGCGGTACATGCGTATAGGAGCCGATGACAACATCAGGGAGCTCTTCCCTGAATATCTCCAGCATTTGCTTCATCCCGTAAATTTCACCCTGCGCCTTCGGAATAATCGCCAAATAGCTTTCTGGATCAATATTCAGGTTGCGCATTTGGATCAGCTTTAAGCCTGTGCGCTTCACAAATCCGATCATCGCTTCAATCTCTTCCTCGCGGTCTGTAACCCCTGGGAAAATTAAATAGTTGATGGATGTATAAACGCCTTTATCGGATGCATATTTGAGCGACTTCTCGACATTTTTCAACGTATAGCCGCGAGGCTTGTAATATGCATTGTAATGATCGTCAAGTGCGCTAATCGTACTCACACGCATCAGGTTAAGTCCTGCATCAACGATGGCACGCATGAAGTCCGTCAATCCAGCATTGGTGTTAATGTTAATGTAACCAAGCGAGGTTTGGCTGCGTACGCGCTTCATAGCTTCAACAATGATTTTTGCTTGCGTCGAGGGCTCGCCCTCGCAGCCTTGACCGAAGCTAATAATCGATTCCGGCTCGCGCAAGTGCTCCAGCATAATTTCGACAACCTCGTCGACTGTCGGTTTGAAGTTCATCCGTGTCTGTGGGGCCACAAAGCCGCTGTCATCGGGTTGCTCCGAAATACAGCCAAAGCAGCCCGCATTGCAAGAATAGGATACTGGCACCGCGCCTTCCCATCGTCCAAGAAAAGTGTTGGAAGAGGTTAAGCACTCATAGCCTAAAGCACAATTGGACAGATGCTTATACAGACGATTTTCCGGGTATTTCGCAAGTATACGCTCAACTTGAATACCTAGCTCACCACGATCGCAGTTAAGCGGATCCCATCTCTCTGGATCATCGCTCTGCTCCGCCGTAACATAGAAGTTGCCGTCTTTCCATACGACTGCCGTATAGCCAAACAACGGAAGCTTCTCGTTCTTATCTGCTTTCACATAGCCAGGCAAGCATAGACGAGTAAAGCCCTGCGGCAGCAAAGCGCCTACCGCTTGCGCTCCGCCAGGTATCACCTGCATTTCGCCCGTTTCCGGGTTAAGACCTATTGGCCTAGTGAAGGGCAAGCTAACTAACGTCGCTCCATTAGGAAGAGGAATCAATTCATCTTCCATAATTTCAACGATCATGTCGCCGCTTCTTCCTAAAGCCACAAATTCTGGATGGTCAAAAACATTTCCTTGTTCATCCGCATATACGAGATTCATGCTGTACTCCCTCCTGCGGTCTTACGATCCGTGCGTCGTTCTAGGCGTAGGACGCCTGCTGGTCGCTGTGGTGCTGCTTTTGATGCTGGAACGCTCCGGTTTCGCTTCTACCGTTGTATCTAGTGACATGAGGAACTGTTCATTGTTCTCGCTGTCCTTAAGCTTCTTCAAGAAATTATCGACATAGTCTGGCGTATCTGTCATCCCTCTGCGGATGGCCCATACCTTATCAAGCTCTTCCTTCGTCAAAAGCATCTCTTCGCGTCTAGTTCCTGATCTGCGCATATCTAGTGCAGGGAATATACGGCGCTCGGACAGCTTGCGATCCAAATGAAGCTCCATATTGCCAGTACCTTTAAATTCTTCATAAATGATATCATCCATACGCGAGCCCGTTTCAATCAGCGCAGTCGCAAGTATTGTCAAGCTGCCGCCCTCTTCAACGTTTCGCGCCGAGCCAAAGAACCGTTTCGGACGATGGAACGCTGCCGGATCGATACCGCCGCTTAGCGTTCGACCAGATGGAGGAATAACCAAGTTATACGCCCTAGCAAGACGAGTGATGCTGTCCATCAGAATCACAACATCCTTCTTGTGTTCAACAAGGCGAAGCGCACGCTCAAGCACAAGCTCAGCTACTTTAATATGATTTTCAGGCAGCTCATCGAACGTAGAGGCAATAACCTCTCCTTTGACGGAGCGCTGCATATCTGTAACTTCCTCGGGACGCTCATCAATGAGCAGAACGAACAGTTTGATATCGGGACGGTTTTCTGAAATACTGTGGGCGATTTCTTTGAGCAGCAATGTTTTCCCCGTCTTAGGAGGAGCAACAATGAGTCCGCGTTGACCGAGTCCTACAGGAGCGAGCAAATCCATCATTCGAGTGGACAGCTTCGACTGCGTCGTCTCAAGCACCAGCTTCTTTTCTGGATAAAGAGGAGTAAGCGCAGGAAAGTGTAGTCGTTCGGATGCTGTCTCAGGGTTTTCGCCGTTGACGGCATTTACCTGCAGCAAGCCAAAGTAGCGTTCATTCTCTTTCGGCGGACGGCATTTCCCGGATACAAGATCGCCGCTTCTGAGATCGAATCTGCGGATTTGTGAAGCTGAGATATAAATATCTTCCTTGCTCGGCAAATAGTTAATAGGTCGTAAAAATCCGAAGCCCTCTGACAAAATATCGAGTACGCCCTCCATAAACATGAGGCCGCTTTTCTCTGCCTGTGCGCGTAGAATAGCAAAAATCAATTCTTTCTTCTTAAGCGTTCCGTAGTACGGAACCTGAAATTGCTTCGCTAATTTGTATAGATCAGTCAATTTCATCTCTTCTAGATCGGCGATCTGAAGGTCTGTCATGTTCTCACCACTTTATTCAATTTTCATTATGATTTTTTTATATCTAGTAAAATCATAGGCTTGATTATCCATCATTGCCGAATTAGACGCCGTCTATTCCACAGCGTCCGCATCGTCCTGTTGCTTATGATGAAGCTTCCGTCTCACGCCATACATCAGCACCCAATCGGCGCAGATTCTCTACTAAATTATCATAACCTCGGTCAATATACTCGACGCCCGATATTTCGGTAACGCCTTCGTCAACAGTTAGCGCAGCAACAACAAGCGCAGCCCCTGCACGCAAATCAGCAGCCTTCACTTTAGCCGCATTAAGCTTTCCGCCCTCGATCACGGCCGAACGGCCTTCAACGCGAATGTCAGCTCCCATGCGCGTAAGCTCAGGAACATGTTTAAATCTAGTGCCATAAACATAATCGGTCAAAATGCTGACTCCGCTTGCTTGCGTAAGCAAGGTTGTCATAGGCGATTGAAGATCTGTAGGGAAACCAGGATATACGAGTGCTTTCACATCGATCGACGAATATTTTGGCGCTCCGATAATTCGGATCGATTCATCCATTTCAATGACTTGTACGCCCATTTCCTCGAGCTTAGCGGTCATCGCTTCCAAGTGCTTTGGAATAACATTATCAATAAGGACATCGCCGCGCGTTGCAGCAGCTGCAATCATATACGTACCAGCTTGGATTCGATCGGGAATAATGGAATGGCGGCAACCGTGAAGTTGATCGACTCCTTCAATACGAATCGTCTCAGTTCCGGCACCTTTTATTTTTGCGCCCATGGCATTTAGGAGAGTAGCTACATCTATAATTTCAGGCTCTTTTGCCGCGTTTTCGATAATCGTTAACCCCTTGGCCCGAGAGGCCGCAAGCATAATATTAATCGTTGCTCCAACGCTTGATACGTCGAGGTAAATTTTCGCACCGCGCAGCTGCTTGGCGGAAATTCGAATAGATCCATGGTCATTGGTTACCGTTGCTCCGAGTGCCTCAAAACCTTTAATATGTTGATCGATTGGCCTCGGCTCAAAATTACAGCCTCCCGGCAATCCTATTGTCGCTTCCCCGAACCTGCCTAGCATAGCTCCCATCAAGTAATAGGATGCACGCAATAACTTTACTTTCCCGTTCGGCATTGGCTTCGAGACTAGCTCGGAAGGATCAATGCGCATCATGTCGCCGTCGCGCTTTACGATTGCGCCAAGCTCCTGCAAAATCTCACTGTATACCGCTACATCACTTATGATAGGCAAATTATCTAATACTACTTCTGATTCTGCTAAAATAGCGGCAGGCACAAGCGCTACTGCGCTGTTCTTCGCCCCGCTGATTTGAACGGTACCGCTAAGCGGCCGTCCACCGCGTATCATCAATTTCTCCATCTAGTTATAGTTCCTCCCGTAGACTTGGAAGAGAATAAAGGAAAAAACGCCAAATCAAGCGAGTGTTAAGCTCACTTGCTATTTGAGGCGATTTAATACCTTTGCTCCTGTTATTACGCTTGGTTGTTGCTTCCGAACAAACGGATTGTTTCAAGCTCGTTCCATCTTATCATTCTGAGCCATTATAACATAATGCACCTTGGAATAGTAAAGCTCGTTTTGCCGCTTCCAGAAAATGCAAAAACGACATCGTCTTCCAACAAGCGACGATGCCGTTTATAAACTGAATTAAGAGCCTATTGCAAACCGATTGGTGGAATTGCCGCCTCGAAGCTGCATATTAACCGCAATTCGCATCTCATCGATGTCAAATGGCTTCGTAAAATGCATTAATGCCCCGAGATCTGTCGCTTCTTTAATCATATCCAACTCACCATAGGCGGTCATCATAATCACTTTAATATTACGGTCGATAGCCTTCACATGCTTTAAAATTTCTAAACCATCCATACCGGGTATTTTCATATCCAGCAGTACAAGATCCGGAGCATCGTTCTTCACGATTTCTAAAGCCAGCTTGCCATTAGACGCTTGGAACGTATTGTATCCCTCGCTGCTAAACACTTCCATAAGCAATACGCGAATACCGTTCTGATCATCAACGATCAACACTTTCTTCTTATCCAACTCCAAATCCCCCCGCGTCTGAGCTTGCTCCTATAAATGGCCAACTCTTCCATAATCGTTAATATATTCGCTTAAGTGGGTATATAATCCTTCTCGAATCGAGAAAAACTTATTAGATGTTGTTACAGAATATGTCATTGAACGAAATAACGATATTTTACTTCTCTTTTATTCGGAATAGTTTAGTGCAGCTTGAACAAATCCACGAAATAATGGTTGCGGACGGTTCGGTCTGGAAGTAAATTCTGGATGGAATTGAACGGCCAAGAACCAAGGATGGTCAGCCATTTCCACCATTTCAACGAGGCGTCCGTCCGGCGATGTTCCGGAAATGGTAAGGCCTGCCGATTCTATCGCTTCACGGTACTCATTGTTGAACTCATACCGATGACGATGACGCTCATATATGAGCTCGTCATTATATTCCTTTGCAGCAAGCGTATCAGGCTTGAGCTTGCAAGGGTACAGACCAAGGCGCATCGTGCCGCCCATATCTTCAATATCCTTCTGATCCGGCAGCAAGTCAATAACCGGATACGGCGTGGACGGATTAATTTCCGAGCTATTCGCGTTTGCTAGTCCAACCACGTTGCGAGCATGTTCAATTACAGCAACCTGCATCCCTAGACAAATACCAAAGAATGGAATCTTCTTCTCGCGAGCGTACTTAATAGCTGTAATCTTGCCTTCAATACCGCGATCGCCGAAGCCGCCTGGTACAAGAATACCGTGAACGCCGCTGAGCTGCTCGTCCACATTCTCTTCCGTCAGCTCGTCAGCATGCAGCCAGCGAATTTTAACGACGGAATCGGAAGCGATACCCGCATGCTCAAGCGATTCTACAATACTTAGGTAAGCATCGTGAAGCGCTACATATTTACCGACAATAGCGATTTCCGTTTTCTTATGAAGCGTTTTTACGCGCTGAACAAGACTTTCCCATTCGCGCATATCCGGCTGATCCGTTTTGAGCTTCAGATGGTTGACGACGATCTCGTCTAGACCTTCTTCGCGAAGCATCAAAGGCACTTCATATAATGTCGAAGCATCGCGGCATTCCACGACTGCATTCGCATCGATATCGCAGAACAAGCCGATCTTGCGTTTCAAGTCTTCAGCAAGCGGATGCTCCGTACGGCATACGATCACGTTCGGCTGAATGCCGATGCTGCGCAATTCCTTAACGCTATGCTGGGTCGGCTTCGTTTTCACTTCGCCTGCCGCTTTGATATAAGGAATAAGCGTAACGTGAATGTACATGACGTTGTCGCGGCCGATATCGCTCTTGATTTGACGGATCGCTTCAAGGAAAGGCAAGCTCTCGATATCGCCAACGGTGCCGCCGATTTCAGTAATAACGACATCAGAACCCGCTTCTTTGCCCGCGCGGAATACACGATCCTTGATTTCATTCGTAATGTGCGGGATGACCTGAACCGTTCCACCCAAATAGTCGCCACGGCGTTCTTTGGTAATGACGTTGGAATAGATTTTGCCGGATGTCACATTGTTGTTCTTCGACAGGTTAATATCGATGAACCGTTCATAGTGACCAAGATCCAAATCCGTTTCTGCGCCATCATCGGTGACGAATACTTCTCCGTGCTGGTATGGACTCATCGTTCCCGGGTCCACGTTAATGTAAGGATCAAACTTTTGAATCGTTACTTTGAGGCCCCTGTTCTTCAGCAATCGACCGAGCGAGGCTGCTGTTATCCCTTTGCCCAAGGACGACACTACGCCGCCGGTTACAAAAATATATTTGGTCACTGTGATGATACCCTCCAAGCTCCTATGGTTAATGTTTAGGTTTGCCCATTTACTCGATAAACATGGATGCAGATACACTCTGCCTATCCATCCAGTTTGTGGAAATGCATCCTGCAGATCCATCCCCCACAAACAAAAAAAGTGACACCCGTAGCAACGGGGCACTTTTCCTTTTTTGGCATATATAAAAATATAAGAAAGCATAAGTTATGAACATTATACTTTACCTATATTTCACCGCGGAACGAGTCCATGCCCCCAAAGGAGGGCATCAGCCGTTCACGCATGTATGCGTTATTTGTTAACCGAATCTTAAGCCCATGAGATAGTTTACTCTGCGCTTATAGGACCTGTCAAGAGAAACTGACAGGATGCGCCATACTCCTCCGCAAACGGCTTTCACCGTCTATTCAGGGCTTAGCTGGCACCACAGCAAAATGCAAGGCTGCATAAGCTTATCGCTTATACAGCCTTGCAAGTTTTGCTAACTATTTGTCGTCCTTGTCGCCATCCTCGAACTCTTCATCATCATCCGAATCATCTTCGTCATCCGCGTCCAATTCGCCGCCGACTTCTTCCTCGTCCAGCTCCTCGTCGTCGATGCCAACTTCCTCATCAACTTCCGCTTCCTCTTCAGCCTCTTCGAAATCCTCACGGTCTTCGTCGAATACGTCGTAGTCTTCTTCAGCCTCTGCGTAAGTATCCTCTTCCTCGTCAGCAAACACATCATCATCTTCGAGATCATCGTCATCGTTGATGATGCGCGTGCGCTTCGCATTGCCTACAGGATCTTCGGAACGCTCAACCGGATACCAGCGCTTCAGTCCCCACATGTTGCTGCCAACGCAAGCAAAACGGCCATCGATGTTGATTTCCGTATACACTTGGGCGATGAACTGGTTGATTCCGTCTGCGGAAAGACCGCGTATTTTAGCGATCTCCATCATTAGATCGCGATAGTAGTATGGGGTATTAGCCGCTTTCAGCACTTCAAAGGCCAAATCGACCATAGGCATTTCCTTCATACGTTCAGGATCCAGCTTTAACGTAAAATTGCTGCTGCTCATATGGACACATCCTCTCTTGCCATTCAAATTATGTACGCGTTCTTTCCATCTAAATGCAAGGACCGTGTACGATTTCCTCTTATACACCGCTCACATTTCTTTACTAAACGAGCGGCCGCTGCCAGAGGTTGGCACCCGTCGTTTACGCTAGTCAAAGTATAGTAAAACCTATTTCCTTCAAAAAAGCAAGCGGGCCGTATAGCTTGGACTTAAATGCAAAAAGCGAAAGGATAGTCCTTCCGCTTTGACTGTATCCATCCGGCCATGACACTAGGTAACGTACCTTGGACGTAAGAGCCCCTGAGAACTCTTTGTTCATCCTATGTCCCTTAACGATTTTTGACACGGTTTGAAGCCTAATTATGTTAAAAAAGGCAAGTGGCTCATGCGTTATGAATCGCTCGTTCATACAATAGTGCAGCATGGTCCGTCGGGAGGGGAAGCCAAGTTTGGACACCGCCGCTTTTATCCGTTTGCTGCAGGATACGATGGCTTGCACGGACGCAACGACCGTTAAGCGAATCGTTCGCTTTCAGCGTGCGAGCGACTACCGGCACTTCGTACAGCAAATATCACAGGTCGCTTCGTCAACATCGCCCAGAAAGAGCATTAGACAAATGCCCATCATTCGCGGAATATCTTGCCGATTGCCCGCCGAGGAAACGCTGGAGCGATTCTCAGGACGCGTGTGGATTGAAAGGGATTGCAAAATCAGCGTTCATGCCTCATCCTCACAAAAGTCTATTATTGTAGATAAAGGTATACCTTGGGGCGTTAATCAAATAAAAGCCCCGCAGGCATGGAGCACAACGACCGGCCATCGGGTTAAAGTAGGGGTCATTGATACGGGTGCTGACTTCAGCCATCCCGATCTTCGCCATTCTCTCTCGAGAGGCATCAACCTATTGAACCGCAGCATGCTCCCGCATGACGATAATGGTCATGGAACACATATTGCAGGAACGATAGCTGCAGCCAACCAGCTTCAGGGCATGATCGGCGTAGCACCGCGTGCGCTCCTCTCGCCAGTCAAGGCTTTTGACCATAATGGGAGCGCCTTTGTCTCCGACATCATTCTCGGAATCGAGTGGTGCATTCGGAATCGCATGAATGTCATCAACATGAGCTTCGGGATGAAGACAAGGAGCAAAGCACTGCTCGGCGCTGTCACGAACGCACATAATGCAGGCGTTATTATCGTAGCCTCCTCCGGCAATGATGGAAAAAAGAGATCTGTCGATTATCCCGCTCGCTATCCGCAGACAATAGCTGTTGGCGCAACGACCAAGCTGCGCCGAGTCGCTCCGTTCAGCAACCGCGGCACGCATATTGACGTATATGCGCCTGGCGACAAAATTGTGTCTGCTTGGCTTCGCGGCAAATACAACGAGATGAGCGGCACTTCAATGGCAACCTCGCATGTAAGCGGAGCGATTGCGCTGCTGCTTGCCCATAAGCCAGGGCTTTCGCCAAATGAAATCAAATCGATTATCAAACGCTCTGTGCAGCCCTTAAGAGGCAACAAAGCCCGCCGAACAATCGGCGAGCTTGATGTGATGAGCATGATGCAAGCCGTGGATAAATCATGAATCCACGGCTTGCTTTTGTATGACGAGAATTACATACGCTCCGGTGCGGAGACGCCAACTAGGCGCAGCACGTTAGCAATAGCGATGCGAACGGCGCCAAGCAATGCGAGGCGTGCTTGCGACTGCTCGGCATCCTCTGTGATGACGCGCTCTGCTCTATAGTAGCTGTGGAACAGCGATGCCAACTCATACACGTAGCGAATAAGACGATGCGGTGCATATTGCGTCGCCGCCTCGGTTACTTCCTGCGGCAGCTCGCCGATTTTGCGAAGCAGATCGAATTCTCCCTCTGCAACAAGCTTGCTAAAATCAATGGCATCGGTAGCTTTCAGTACAATGCCTTGCTCCTCTGCCTGTCTGAAAATGCTGCAAATCCGCGCATGCGCATATTGCACATAGAACACGGGATTCTCATTAGAAGTAGAGATCGCTAGGTCCATATCGAAATCAAGATGCGAATCCATGCTTCGCATAGAGAAGAAGTAACGAATGGCGTCGATACCAACCTCGTCCATGAGGTCCTCCATCGTAACCGCTTTGCCCGTACGCTTCGACATTTTCATTTTCTCGCCGTTTTGGAACAGGCTGACCATTTGAGCAATCAACACCGTCAATTTTTTCGGATCATTGCCGAGTGCTTCCATAGCTGCCTTTACTCGCGGGATATAACCATGGTGATCTGCACCCCAAATGTTGATCATCTGGTCGAAGCCGCGGCTGTATTTGTCGCGGTGATACGCGATATCAGGCGTCAAATAAGTGTATGAGCCGTCATTTTTCACGAGCACGCGGTTTTTGTCATCGCCAAACGTCATCGTCGAAAGCCATGTTGCGCCCTCTTCTTCATAGACATGACCTGTCGCTTTCAGCGCTTCTAGCCCTTGCTCCACTTGCCCGCTCTCATAGAGGGCCGTTTCACTGTACCATACGTCAAAGCCTACGCGGAATCTGCCGAGATCGCGCTTGATCTTGTCGAGCTCCCGCTCCAGGCCGAACTGGCGGAAAAACGTAAACCGTTCTTGATCTGGAAGCTCCAGCAACTTATCTCCCTCTTGTTCAACGAGCAGCTTAGCGAAGCCGATAATGTCCTCGCCATAGTAGCCGTCCTCCGGCATTTCCGCTGCTTGTCCAAGCGCTTGGCGGTAACGGGCCTCGATAGACACAGCCAGGTTCTCTACTTGTTTGCCGGCATCATTAATATAGTACTCGCGCGTGACGTCATAGCCGGCATAGTCGAGCACATTGCACAAAGCATCGCCAACCGCCGCGCCGCGCGCATGTCCAAGATGCAGGCTGCCTGTAGGATTCGCGCTTACGAACTCTACCTGGACGCGTTTGCCGTTGCCATCTAAAGTCCGTCCATAGTTTTCTCCCTCTTCAAGCGCAGCGCTCACTACCGGATATAGGTAGCTGTTGTCCATTCGGAAGTTAATGAACCCCGGGCCCGCAATTTCAGCCGATTGGATTGAAGCTTGCTTCGTATCCAGATGGGCAATGATCGCTTCCGCGATTTGGCGGGGATTTTTCTTAGCCAGCTTTGTTAGCTGCATAGCGGCATTAGTAGCCAAATCACCATGCGACTTATCCTTCGGGACCTCAATCACAAATGCAGGAAGCTCTTCCCGCGCCGCAAGGCCAGCAGCCACAGCAGCATCGGCAATCGCCGCTTTAACCTGCTCATACATTTTTTCTAGCACATTTGAATTCATTGATTTCGTTCCTCCTGTATATGGAGCCGTATATGGAAACGGCCCGACAATTGTTCACCTACGTGCATCTCGTACTCCCACTCCAGCGTAAAAGGCAGCTCCGTTGGCAGCGTCTCAGCAACTGTACTTGTCCCATCGCCATTCGGTATCTGCAGCGACAGCTGCATCGTATCCGTCTCAAGCGAGAAATTCGTCATCGCCGAGTGGTAGCGGCCAGTCCGCCTGAGCCCGGGCACAAATAGCTGCTCCGATTCGATGACGCCTCGCCTTGTGATGGACAGCTCGCCTTGTCGATATTTCACAAGCGTCCGCACCTCGCCAGCACTCGGTTCGCCCTCAACTGACGGCTCGCTGTAGCGGATAAAGATAGACCGTTCCTTGCGAAACCATTCGCCCGCATAAGCGTGGATGTGCGAGCTTCCGTCCTGCACGCTCTCCAAAGTAATTCGCACTTTCCTGCTTTCAGCCATCATCTTACTCCTGTTCAGTCTAATCTTATGTAACTACTATATACAGGAAGCCTCGCAATTTCAACGCTAGAGCGCGGTTAAGTTGTTGTATACGGCACAATTACCCGCCATGCCTCCACCCGATCCTCAAGCGTCCTCATCTTTGGTGTCGGGATGGGACTAGAGGACGGCAGCTTAAGCAGGGCGATATTTTTGAAGCTTTCATGACCGCGATAAAACTTATGAAAGGTGTCGTATGCTTTGCTTCCGTTAAAAGCGAAGCAGCGCAGCTCCGGATATTTTGCTAAAAGCTCTGGCAGCTTTTGCGGCACTTCCCCGCGTATATTTACATCCAGACTGCCTTCCCGCTCGCAAGATTCTATAACATCCCACAGCGCAAGGCGATGCTCTTTCAAGAAGGCGAGACGATTCTCATAGACTGGATCGGCATCGGAATCATTAAACAAACGATAGATAATGCGCCACATAAAATTTTGCGGATGTCCATAAAATTGCTGATGCTCCAGCGATTTCACGCTCGGCGCCGTCCCTAGAATAAGCACGCGCGCACGCTCATCGATAACCGGCGGAAACGAATAGATACGCATGGTTATTCCTCCTTATGTTCGTTCTCGCTGCTGCCGCTGCGACTTATTATGAGTTAAGTCCAGCCTAGATCATACGGGCACAACCGCCGCATGCAGCGAAAAAGACGCTTTCCGCTAACGTTACGCGGAAAACGTCTTTTTATCAACGCAGGTCGATTACTTGACAGGTATTTTAATCTTTTGGCCCGGATAGATCTTATTCGGGTTGTTCAGCTTATTGTAGCTCGCTAATTTCTGCCACGTCGTTCCGTGCTTGATGGCAATGGCATAGAGCGTATCGCCTGACTTGACCGTATATACAGCCTCTTGAGGCGTCTGAGGCACAGTCACAACCGGCTTCTCAGGCTCTGTAGGCTTAACTTCCGGCTTTGTAGGCTTAGCTTTCGGTTCTGAAGGCTTAACTTCCGGCTCAGCCGGCTTCACTACGGCCTTCGCACTAAGGTCAAGCTTGAACTCCGCATAGCCGTCCTCTGTATCTGCCGCAAAGGCGATCAGCTTGTTCGCCTCATCCGCGGTCTTCGCTTCCGGCGATGTTTTGAAGGTAACATTCACCGTATCATTGATTGGAGCAAGCGACCAGTTGCCATCCGCAGAGGGATTGATCGTTTTGTTGTTACGAATGTAATCAATGACGACCTGACGGTTCTCGTCTGGTGAGGCGAGAATGATTCGTTTGCCATCCGGGTTAGCGAATTTGCTGGAGGAAGCGCGGTAGTTGTTGGAAGCAACCACGAACTTTTGATCCTCTTTAATCGGCTTGGCGTCAAACTGCAAATTGAGGATCCGCTTCGCGCCCTCGTTCTTAAGCACGCCATTCGCTTCATACTTCGGCGGCTGCGTAACATCGATCTGATAAGTCACGCCGTCGATCACATCGAAGTTATACGTCGGAAAGTCATTATTGATAAGCGCTTGCTTCTCCTTGCTCGCAGAATCGATCTGCAGGAACTGGCCTGCCGACCACTCGAGCCATTCTCTAAGCTCCGCTCCCGTAACGAGCACGGCATTTACCGTATTGGAGTACAAATACAAGTCGGCAACGTTCTTAATCGCTATGTCGCCTGCTTTAATATTCGTGTAGTAGTTCGCCCCTTGACGGCCGCCCGCTTTGAACGGCGCGCCTGCCGAAAGCACGGGAATGCCCTCGTATTCCGTTCCTTGCAGCTGCTTCTCGATATACCATTTCTGCGCATTCGTGACGATTTGGATGGAAGGATCATCTTGAATGAGCGCAAACCAGCTATTGATGGATGCTGTCGTCTTGCCGACAGGTCCCCGTACATACGCCAGCGTATTCTCATGATCCTCCTTCACCGCATCTACGACGGCTTGATCTGCATCTACAAGCGGCTTCTTGTTCACCGTATCGAAGATAGGCTTAACCGCGGTCTTCGAATCAGCAACCGTCCACTTTCCGTCCTTCTTCTCAAGCGTAAGATCTATAATGCCGAGATTATTTCCCCAGAAGCCCGGCTCCACGGAAGGGACGCCGTTGATCGTTCCTTTGGCGAGGTCAACGCCTGTTTTCCCTTCAAACGATTTGTCAGGGAACACCTTATGCGCATGCCCGAACAAAATGGCGTTAATGCCTGCAACCTTGCTCAAATAGAGCACCGAGTTTTCCATCAGCGGCGTTTGCGGAATATCCTCAAAGCCAGAGTGCGGAATCGCAACAATGATATCCGCTCCCTTCGCCTTCATTTCCGGTACATACTTCTCGGCCGTCTTCACGATATCTTTGACGACTACCTTCCCTTCCAAATGCGCTTTATCCCATTGTGTAATTTGAGGAGGAATAAAGCCGATTACGCCTACCTTCAACGTATGCTTCGCGCCGGATCCGTCTGTTACTTCCTTATCAAGAATCAAGTATGGCTTAAACAAATTGACGTCGTTCGATTCGTCTTTATCGCCGTCCGCCTTATAAATATTTGCATTTACATAAGGGAAGTCTGCCCCGGCAAGCGCATTTTCTAAAAACTCCAAACCATAATTGAATTCATGATTGCCTAAGTTGCCTGCATCATAACCAAGTAAATTCATTGCCTTATAGACAGGATGCGTCTCGCCCTGCTTCAGCTTATCAACCGTGGCGACATAATCGCCCAGCGGATTCCCTTGAATCAAGTCGCCGTTATCGAACAATAGGCTGTTCGGGGCTTCTCCACGCGCTTTCTTGATGAGCGATGCCGTCTTAGCCAGTCCGTATTCATCAGTAGGCTTGTCCGCAAAATAATCGTAGTTCATCATGTTCACATGCAGATCCGATGTTTCCATAATACGCAGCTGGACGGTACCTCCTCCACTTGATTCCGCCGCCATTACCGTGAGCGGCATAGCCGCAAGACTGACGGAAACAGCCGCTGCCAAGCTTGCCTTCCACATCGATTTGTAGGTTTTCGCCAACAAAAACTCCTCCTCAATTTCTCTTCTGTTTCTAGTATTCCCATGCATAAACTTGATGTTCCATTGTTTACCTTCATTATAATAATTTAATTATTCAGAATTGTCATGCGATTAATTTGTCGAATATTGTAGAATTTGTCGAATCTATTATAAATAACGCGAAAAGGCTTCGCCCTAACCGGATTTACCGGTTGGGCGAAGCCTCTTCACTATAAATAGAATTTATTTCAAAAATCCTAGCAGCATCTCGCGGATGACTTTCGCCGCAACGATCTGCGTTTGCTCAGTTGGATCATAAGCAGGAGCTACCTCAACGAGATCGAAGCCAACGATATTAACGCCTGAACGCGCAATCGCATGCACCGATTCGATGAGCTCCTTCGACGTAATGCCGCCCGCTTCCGCTGTACCTGTACCAGGCGCTGCGGATGGATCAAGCACATCGATATCGATCGTCAAGTAAACCGGACGGCCTTCGAGTTCAGGAAGCACCTTCTTCAGCGGCTCCAAAACCTCGAACGGATGGAAGTTGATGTTCTCCCGTGCGAATTGCCATTCCTCGCGTGAGCCCGAACGGATACCGAATTGGTAAATGTTCTGTCCGCCCATTAGACCGGCAGCTTTGCGCAGCGGCGTCGAGTGAGACAGAGGCTCGCCTTCATACGACTCACGGAGATCGGCGTGAGCGTCGAAGTGGATGATCGCAAGATCCGGATACTTCTTGTACACCTCTTGGAAAATCGGCCAAGAAACAAGATGCTCGCCGCCGAGTCCAACAGGGATTTTGCCGTCGTCCAGAACGCCGCGAACGAATTCACCGATGATTTCCAAGCTGCGCGCTGCATTTCCGAATGGAAGCAGCAGGTCGCCGGCATCGAAATATTCAATATCTTCAAGGCTGCGATCTAAGTAAGGGCTGTATTCTTCAAGTCCAATCGACACCTCGCGAATGCGAGGAGGGCCAAAGCGCGAGCCTGGACGGAAGCTTACCGTGAAATCCATCGGCATGCCGTAGATAACCGCTTTGGAAGCTTCATAGTTGTCAGAGCTCAGGATGAAGACATTGCCTGAATATTTTTGATCCAATTTCATGAGGCTTGTCCTCTCTTTCATAACATAAGCCGCTTATTACTTAATAAGATCCTCAACGAACTTAGGAAGCACGAATGCTGCCTTGTGAAGACGCGGCGTGTAGTATTTTGTATCGATTTCTGGAATAGCTGTCTCGTCAACAGCTGTTGGATCGTACTTTTTGCTGCCCATCGTGAACGTCCATAGACCGCTTGGGTAAGTCGGAATGTTCGCGCCGTATACACGAACGATCGGGAATACTTCCTTCACGTCTTTGTTTACGCTTTGGATAAGGTCAGCCTTGAACCAAGGGTTGTCCGTTTGCGCTACAAAGATGCCGTCTTCCTTCAAGGACTCGTAGATGCCTTGGTAGAAGCCTTTCGTGAATAGGTTTGCAGCAGGGCCGACCGGCTCTGTCGAGTCCACCATAATGACATCGTATGTGTTTTTATGATCATGAATATGCATGAAGCCGTCGTTCACAAGCACTTCAACTCGCGGGTTGTCGAGCTCGCCAGCGATGGTTGGCAAATATTTTTTGGAGTATTCAATAACTTTTCCGTCAATGTCGACTAGAACAGCCTTCTTCACCTTCGGGTGTTTCATCACTTCACGAATGACGCCGCCGTCTCCGCCGCCAACTACAAGCACGTACTCCGGATTCGGATGCGTAAAAAGAACAGGATGCGCAACCATCTCGTGGTAAACGAACTCATCCTTAACCGTTGTCATAACCATGCCGTCAAGGACAAGCATCGTTCCGAACTCTTCTGTTTCGATCATATCAAGCTGTTGAAAATCCGTTTGTTCATTAACATACGTTTTCGTAATCTTCGCCGTAATGCCGAAGCTGTCCGTTTGTTTTTCCGTATACCACAATTCCATGTCGAAAATCCCTTCTTTCCTTCAATCGTTCATCGTAATTATAGTAAATTAGGCCAAAAAAGCAACCTTTTCGACCCTTTATACAAAAATTTAATGATCCGCCGGCTCTGCGTGAATAGGGTGTTCCCCGTTTTTCCATACTAAGGAAAAGTGAAGCTATGCGCTGAAGGGAGCCCGCTCCATGAAAAAGCCTTCCAACCAGCAGGGCAAGCCAAGACGCCGTCCTGCTTTTCCTATAATGACCGAGAGGTTCCTTCCCCAATTCTTGAAAATAAAAAAGTGGCTGCGTTGGACTGCCGCCGCATTCACTCTAATGGTGCTCATCATGGTGGGCACGCTTATTTACTTGCGCATGCAGACGCTGCCTGTCGCTGCCATCAGCCAGACATCCCAAATGCTCGATCTGCAAGGCAACGTCATCGACACCTTCCATGCTGGCGAGAATCGCCGCTCGGTTCAGCTGTCGGATATTTCCCATTACGTTGTTGAAGCAACGCTGGCAATTGAGGATCGCCGCTTCTACGATCATCGCGGCTTCGATATGAAGGGGATGGCGCGCGCCGTTATGGTGAACGTTCAGAGCTTCTCCGCGCGACAAGGGGCGAGCACCCTCACTCAACAGCTTGCACGCAATCTGTATTTGACGCATGAGCGAACCTGGCAGCGCAAAATGAAGGAAGCGATGTATACCGTTCAGCTCGAAATGAGCTACTCCAAGGATGAAATTCTCGGCATGTACCTGAATCAAATTTATTACGGCCATGGCTCCTACGGCATTGAAGCCGCTGCGATGATGTATTTCAATAAGCATGCTTCCGAGCTCTCGCTTGCAGAAAGCGCCATGCTCGCCGGCATTCCGAAGGGGCCAAAATATTATTCCCCCTATTTGAATATGAAAAACGCCAAGGACCGTCAGCTTACCATTTTGCAGGCGATGCTCGAAGGCGGCTCCATCACGTCTAAGCAGAAGGATGCCGCTTATGCAGAGGTGCTAAGCTTCCAAACGCTCGGCTCTGGCGAGCAAGAGGGTTTCGCGCCGTACTTTCGTGATTATATAAGGTATATAGCTGTCGACAAGCTAGGCATCAACGAGCATTTGCTCAACGAGGGCGGCATTACGATCTATACGACGCTTGATCCGGAAGCCCAAGCGACAGCCGAAGAGGTCATTGCGGATGGGATTCCAGAAAGCTCGGAGCAGCAGGCCGCGCTTATTGCCATCGATCCGCGCAACGGTTATATCAAAGCGATGGTCGGCGGCAGAAACTACAAGAAGAACCAGTACAACCGCGTATTTGCCAAAACGCGCCAGCCTGGCTCCTCCTTTAAAGCTTTCTTGTATTTAACTGCCCTGCAGAGCGGATATATGTCGCCTATGACGCGATACAAGAGCGAGCCGACCGTGTTCACTTATGATGAAGGCCGCAAGACATACGAGCCTCGCAACTACGGCGATAAGTATTTGAATGAGTTAATCGATATGCGGAAGGCGCTGGCAAGCTCCGATAATATTTACGCCGTCAATACAATCATGACCGTTGGCGCTGATAAAGTCATTGAAACCGCGCGGAAGCTCGGCATTGAGAGTCCCATGCAGCCGGTTCCCTCCCTCGCGCTTGGCACCTTCCCGGTCAGCCCGTTTGAAATGGCCTCCGCCTTCGGCACGTTCGCAAATGGCGGCATTCATGAGGAGCCAATCGCGATTATTCGGATCGAGGACCGCAAGGGCCAAATCTTATATGAAGCGGAGCATAAATCCGAGCAAGCAGTGACTGCAGCGGAGGCATATGTGATGACCAGCTTAATGGAGAGCGTCTTCGAGGAAGGCGGCACCGCATTCCGGGTCTCTTCTATTATTAAGCGGCCTGTTGCAGGCAAGACAGGCACGACGCCTGCGGATGCATGGCTGGTGGGCTATACACCCGAGCTGGCGACAGCCGTATGGGTTGGCTACGATAAGGATCGCAAGCTAACCGTTGCCGAGGCTTATCGCGCTGCGCCCATATTCGCCAAGTTTACCGAACAGGCGCTTGCCTCCGTACCGCCTAAGATCTTCCCGATTCCGGAAGGCGTCGTGACGGTGTACATCGATCCGACCAGCGGGAAGCTGGCGGAGAGCAGCTGTCCGAACAAGAGACTAGAAGCTTTCCTAAGCGGGACGGAGCCTACTGAGGTATGCGGCGAGCCAGCGGGCGAGGACGGCAGCGATTCTGCGGGAGATGGAGCAAAGGCGGGCCGCCGTTCTTGGTGGACGGATTTGAAGCGCTGGTGGACAGACTAAAGAGTCCGCTTCTTTCATATCCTATAGAGGCTGCCGCTCTTGCCGATGCCATGACCTTCGCACATTTTTGTCCGATTTATGATCAAAAAGTGAATTTTCTTTGAACAAAAGCATAATGTTGTGTTATAGTAAGCATAAGAAAACACTTACAATGTAAACGGGAGTGTTCAATATGACAACGAAAACAGCAACAATTAGCCATGTTCAGCCTTCTAAGTCAGATGTCAAGCGTCTTGTCAAAGCGATGACAGCTATTGCTTGGGTTGTTCTTTCCATCGGTGTTCTGCTCAGTGTAGCCAACTTAAGCCACTTCAGCGATCAAAATGTCGGACTTATGGTCGGCATCGGGTTCCTAATCGGCAGCGTTCATATTTATGTCATCGGCACAGCGATTGGACTCGTCCACGCACGCCTGAATCAAGAGCAGCCGCCCCACGAATTGAGCGAGCATGAACACAAATAATGGCCGCATTTAGCGGAGCAATAGACAGTCCTATTTGGTCGATGACCGATGGGGCTGTCTATTTCTTTTTGACATGAGACAAAAATGAATGAGTTTGGTAATCATAGGTACAGCAATTCGCGTGAAGAATGCTCCTAAATGCAATGCAACAGTTGTCTAAGCAGTGAACTTTCTATTACAGAAAAAAGACGAATTTTTGACGTTATTGTTAACCCCGCAGTTATTCCGTTGCGGATCTGCTATTGTAGTCGTAAGCAGTAATTTTGAGGAGTTGAACTGATGATGAGACCGTATCTTCGCATGCTGACACCCGTACTTATTATGTTAATGGCCGTTCTGCTCTCCGGCTGCGGCGAGCAATACATTGTGCTCGATCCGAAAGGGCCAATCGGCGAGTCTCAAAAAGACTTGATTTATTTTTCTACCATTCTGTGTGCGGTTATCATCGTGCCTGTACTCATCCTGACGGCCGTTATCGTCTGGCGGTACCGCGATAAACCAGGCAGCAAGGCTTCTTATAAGCCAAACTGGGAGCATAGCACGAAGCTTGAGATTACGTGGTGGAGCATTCCGATCGTAGCCATCCTAATCCTTGCTATCGTCACTGTTAAATACACCTATGCGCTTGAGCCTTCCAAACCGATTGAATCGGCTAAGGCGCCCATTACCATTCAGGTCACATCACTTGACTGGAAGTGGCTGTTCAAATATCCCGATGAGGATATCGCGACGGTCAACTACATCAAGATACCGGAAGATGTGCCGATTAAGTTTCAAGTAACGGCCGACACGTCGATGAACTCCTTCTGGGTTCCACAGCTCGGCGGGCAAATTTATTCCATGTCCGGCATGGCCATGACCCTATTCCTCCAAGCAGATGAGCAAGGCAGCTATTATGGCTCCGGCGCAAACTTCACGGGTAAAGATTTTGCGAAAATGACCTTTAAGGTCGATGCTACCTCGGAGGAAAATTATAAGGCGTGGGTAAGCGAAGTAAAAGCGTCGTCTCCAGCTCTGACAATGGAAGGCTTCGAGAAGCTAACCGAGCCAAGTACATCGGACGTACAGCTTTTCTCCAGCTTCCCTGAAGGCTTGTTCAATAAAGTCGTCATGCAGTATATAAATGGCGGCGGCGGTGCTCATCAGCATCATGGCGACGAAGCAGCAACGGCTCCGGCAGCCGCTGATGAAGAGAAAGCACCGGCTGACACGGACGCAAGCAGCAATGACTCTAACGCACATAGCCATGCGGGTCATTAAACCAGTAACAAGCGAATGCTTTTGAAGCGAGTTTGTTCCACAAACTTTTAGGAGGACCCCAAATGTTAGACAAAATTAAAGACTTCGCATCCGAATTTTTCGTTACTGGCGATCCGCTTATTCTAGGGGCTCAAGTGTCGATTGGATTGTCGATTGTCGCAATCATATTCGTTCTTACCTTTTTCAAAAAATGGCGATGGCTTTGGACGGAATGGCTGACAAGTGTCGATCATAAGAAGATCGGCATCATGTACATCATCGCCTCCATCCTTATGCTGTTCCGCGGCGGCGTCGATGCGCTGCTCATGCGGGTTCAGCTAGCCGCACCGGAGCTCGAGTTCCTGGTTCCGGAGCATTATAACCAGATATTCACAACACATGGCGTAATCATGATTCTGTTCATGGCCATGCCGCTTATGTTCGGTCTATTCAATATCGTCGTTCCTCTGCAAATCGGAGCGCGTGACGTCGCCTTTCCGTTCCTGAACTCCCTAAGCTTCTGGATGTTCTTCTTTGGAGCGATGCTGTTTAACGTTTCCTTTATTATCGGCGGCTCGCCTGATGCAGGCTGGCTCGCATATCCGCCGCTCTCTGAGCTCTCAGGCAGTCCGGGACTCGGACAGGACTTCTATATCTGGGGTATTCAGATTTCAGGTATCGGCTCCTTGGCAACCGGTATTAACTTTGTCGTCACGATCTTAAAAATGCGTGCGCCAGGCATGAAGCTTATGCAAATGCCGATGTTCGTATGGTCGGTTCTATCGTCTTGTATTACGATTATGTTCGCATTCCCGATTTTGACCGTTACGCTGTTCCTTCTATTCATTGACCGCTATCTCGGCGCGCATTTCTTTACGCTCGACGGCGGCGGCAATCCGATGATGTACATCAACCTCATCTGGATGTGGGGACATCCCGAAGTATATATCGTTATTTTGCCGGCATTCGGCATATTCTCCGAGGTCGTCTCGGCGTTCTCGAAGAAAAAGCTCTTCGGCTACAAATCGATGGTATTCGCCCTTATGTCGATCAGCTTCTTCTCCTTCTTCACTTGGGCGCATCACTTCTTCACGATGGGCTCCGGCGCCAACGTCAACGCATTCTTTGCTTTAACGACGATGCTGATCGCTATACCGACCGGGGTAAAAGTGTTCAACTGGCTGTTTACGATGTATCGAGGCCGAATCAAGTTCACAACTCCGATGATGTGGACCATAGCGTTCATACCGTGCTTCGTTGTAGGCGGGATGACCGGGGTGCTCCTATCGGTTGCACCGGCTGACTTCCAGTTCCATAACAGCTACTTCCTGATCGCGCATTTCCATCAGGTGCTTATCGGCGGTGTCGTGTTCGGTTATTTCGCAGGTCTCTACTACTGGTGGCCAAAAATGTTCGGCTTCCGCCTGCATGAGGGACTTGGCAAATGGGCATTCTGGTTCTGGAACATCGGCTTCTACGTTTGTTTCATGCCGCAATACGCGCTTGGCTTAATGGGTATGACACGCCGCTTCAACGCATACGACTTCGATATGGGTTGGCAGCCGCTTAACGTTGTATCCACTGTAGGTGCGTTCTTAATGGGTATCGCGTTTATTTTCCAAGTGTGGCAAATCGCGCACAGCATCAAGTTTTTCAAGAAAGAAAAAGACGGCGACGCATGGGATGGCCGTACGCTGGAATGGTCGATTCCTTCGCCTGCGCCGCTTTATAACTTTGCTCGCTTGCCGCAGGTTACGAGCCAAGACGAGTGGTGGGAAGAGAAGCAGCGCATTGCAAATGGGCAGCCTGCCAAACCGCTCGCTCCGCTTGAGCCGATTCATATGCCTAAAAACTCAGGCATCCCGTTCATCATGTCGCTATGCTGGTTTACAGCTGGCTTCGGGTTCGTATGGGATTGGCTGTGGATGGCGATACCGGGTCTAATCGGCGTAGCCATATGTATGCTTGTTCGTTCGTTCTCCTACGATACCGATTACTACATTCCGGTAGATGAGATTGAGCGCACGGAAGCAGCGTTAAGGGGGACAAAATAATGGCACATGCAGTTTCCACTCCAGCAGGAGCGCATGGCGGACACGGTGCCGGTCACGGCGGCGGTCACCATGATGACCATCACGATCAAGAATCGATGAAGTTGTTCGGCTTCTGGCTGTTTCTAATAACCGACGTTATTTTATTCGGTACGTTGTTCGCTACCTTTGTCGTCCTCCGTCTCAATACAGACGGCGGACCGACAGGTGCGGATTTGCTCGAAATGAACGGCATTATCATTTCGACCTTCATTCTCCTGACAAGCAGCTTCACGAGCGGTATTGCCGTTCTTGAAATGAACAAGGGGAACAAGCGCGGCTTGATTCTCTGGCTCGGGATTACCGCATTGCTAGGCGCATCGTTCGTCTTTCTAGAGGTCAACGAGTTCATGCACTTGGTGCATGAGGGCGCTAATATTGGAACGAGCGCCTATTGGTCAGCCTTCTACGTCCTCGTCGGGACGCATGGACTTCACGTTTCGGTCGGACTTGTCTGGATGGTCGCGCTGATTGTTCAGCTTAGCCGTCGCGGCATTACGCCGGTCACCAAGCGCAAAGTAAGCATTATCAGCTTGTACTGGCATTTCTTGGACGTCGTATGGATCTTCGTATTCACGATCGTTTACTTGATGGGGGTGATGTAGGATGGAGAAGCATAACACGCATGCGCAGGATGCGCACGGCTCCCATGGCGGGTCGATGAAGTCTTACGTCATCGGTTTTCTATTCTCGATCATTCTGACGATCATTCCGCTCGTTGTCGTCATGAATGATATGCTGAGCAAAACGGCTACGACCGTGCTCATTCTCATCATGGCGATCTTGCAGTTCGCTGTTCAGCTGATCTTCTTCATGCACATCCGTGACGAGGAGAAGCCCCGCTTCAACCTCATGGCGCTAATATTCGGCCTCGTCATCTTGCTGACGATCGTCGCCGGCTCCATCTGGATTATGACTTACAATGCAGTTGGCTGATCATCAGCAGCCGTAGATAATACACCTAATAAAGGCTGTGCCATCGTTAACTAACGGTGGCACAGCTTTTTTGATTATAGCCAAACTTTCCCTTTCGACGCTTGAGCACCACGTGGGATAATCTGGTTATAGGATTGTTCAAATGAAAGCGAGGCAACAACCATGTCAATCAAGCTTCGTCCTCTGCAACTGCCGGATGATTATGAGCAGCTTGCGGAATTGTTGAATCAAGTATGGTCAGAGCCGACTACAGCAGCTAATCTGCATGAGGCTGACCAGAAGCTTAAAGAGGTCGGGCACACCTGGATGGATGAGAACGGGCTGCTCGCCGGATACGATCGGGAGCGCCGGGTTGCGGTTACGGAGAGCGGAGAAATGGTCGGCTATATCTGGTCATGGCGAGCACCATGGACAGAGCCGGGTTATTTGTGCAACACACTTGTCGTGGATGCGGCGCACCGCAATCGCGGAATAGGGCAGCTTCTGCTTCATCACGCTTCGCAATGGGCGCTGAAAATCGGCGCAACCACGCTGATAACGGAAGTATGGGATGACAACGAGGATGCGCTCCGCTTTGCGAATCGGAGAGCCTTTGTTATCGAGCGCCACGCGTTTCAATCGCTTCTGCAGCTCGGCAGCGATGAAGGAAAGCCTCTAGCGGATATTCCCGCTATGCCCGAACCAGCAGGGCTGCGCTTTCTAACGCTAGCCGATGAGCCCGGTGAGGAAAGCGAGCGAAAGCTGTATGAGCTCTATAAGGAGACGCTGGTGGATATCCCCGGCTTCATGGGTGATGTGCCCGAATTTGGAGAATGGCGCAAATGGTATTTGAAGGTGGACGGCTATGCGCCTGAGCGGGTCATCATCGCAGCGGACGGTGATGCCTTCATCGGCATTACGAACGTTTTGCATAATGCTAAATCCAACGGCATGTATCATGAATATACCGCCGTGAGCAGAGCCTATCGCGGCAAGAAGGTAGCGCTTGCTCTAAAAATAAAAGCGATAGAGCTTGCACAACTGAATCGCGCCTCGTATATTCGAACGGACAATGATTCGCTCAACGAACCAATCCTTCACATCAATCGCAAGCTTGGCTACGTCCCTCTGCGCGGCTCCTACCGTATTCTCGCTCCTGTTGCGCAGGTCATGGATATTCTGAGCAGATGAGCCCCTAAATCAAAATGGGGCTGTCCCAAAAGTGTTCGCACGGAATGGGAACAACCCAATTCTGTTCGTTAACTTGTTCCTATCTATGAAATTTTTTAACCAGCTATTTGAGAGCCCTGAAGCTCCTGTCATTCGCTCCTTAACCTTACTTTCCACTGGCTTTTTCGCTTATTCCAGCGCTCATTGTTCTAACCCGTATGTTTGAAATAAAATGCTAGCTCAAGTCATTTCAGTTTTGTGGAATGAACAGGAAAAACTCCATCTATTTTCCTAATAAGACGTCAGTTCGTTCATGTAGCTGGAAAAACTCCCGTTAATCGGAACACATACACCGAAATAGGGTCAAAAGCGAGATATTAACGGGAGAAAATCCATCTAAACCTTATTTTTGCCAAAAACTAGTTGAAATAACGGGAGTTTTTCCCGTTAAAGGTGACTCAAGAGGGCTCAGCCCCATGCATGATTGAACCCGAGACTACAGAAGAACCGTGGATTCTGCCGATTCCTGCTTCGTGGCATGCCATAGGTAAACCTGGAGGGTGGGAGACTTTCGCTTGTCCACAATCTCATGAAGCCAAGCAACCATAGACCTGAATAGAAAAATAGCGGTACAGGAATAGCCCCCTGTACCGCTATTTTTTTCACTTCCAACAGTCCATTCAAAGCGAGCTATCTTCCCAGCGAGCATACTGCTTTTGGGATCACCGGCCTCGCTGCACAACCTCGACGCCCTTCGGTACAGTGAGCGTGAGCTCCGCGTTAACGGTGTCGGAGACGAACCCGCCATCGCGGTGTTCAACCGACCCAATCATGACGTACATCGTCTTGCCGACGATATTGGTTTGCATCATTTTATGATCCAAGCTCTCCAGCTTCTCGGCGGACCAGTAACTTACCTGTCCAAAAAGCTTCAGCTCGCGCGTATCGGTCTCCCCATATTCTACGCTGCTTAACGAATGGATGACGATTTTCTCGATCTCCGCAGGCACCTTCACCGCTTTGGCGTCAACAAACGCCGAACGCTGCGACATTTGCAGCCCGCGCTGAAGCTCATCGAATAAGCCGGTCGACATGAGCAGGGAGAGCCCGAGGCTTGCGGTTCCGATCACCCCGACAAAAAAGACGCTTATCCAGTCATAACGAACGATTGCCCGCTCGCTGCTGGAAAACTTCAGATAGAGCAGCAGCTCTGCGCCCAGCATAATAAAAACAATCGGCGCCACCCACATGAGCACATCATAGGCTTCGATATCTTGCCAAAGGGATACAGCCAGCGCAGTACCCATGAGCATCAGCGTCACGCCCATCGACAACGAGCCGACGCGCCAGGTGCGTATGCCGTCTGGTGCTTGAACCGCCGGATTAGATAGGTTCACTGTACTCACCGCGACTCCTCCTCTCGCTTGCTGAGCGACGTAGGGGTCGCAGGCGGAGCCCCAGCCCCTTTTCCTATATTCGTCATTTTATTTCTTCCAAAGGCTAGACGCTGGCCAATCATAATCATGATGAACGCCACTACAACCGTTGGGACCATATACTTGAGCTGCTTGTATTGCGAATACAATTTTTCCGAAATGCGATAAGTTGCCTCTAGTGCCACTTGATCCAGCAAGTAGTAAACGCCAAAACAAAGCAGTGCGATGCCGAACCAGCGCTGATAGGGGACAAGCTGCGTCAATACCGGCTCATCGACAAGCGTCTGACGCTCGTAGCGAGACGTCTGCTGCAGCGCATCAAAGAATGCGAAGCACCAGAACAGCGGAAGAAGGAAGAAAAACAGCGACAAGCGCATATTGTCCATAATATAAATGGTCAAGAGGAAGCCGCCCATGAGCTGAAGTCCCCGCTTCTGCAAGCCCAAATAGAGATGTCCCGCACCTGGGAAAATCGACAAGGCAATCGCCAGCACCTTGCTCTTGCGCCCGGAGGAGATGTACGATTCCATATCCTCGAATATGGCGCGGTCAACGAGAAGCTCCCCGCGCTGCTTGGCATGCAGCTTGCCGATCGCATCAAACATGCTGTATACCCATATGACCGGCAGTGCCAGCAAGAAGACTAGCAGCTCAGGTCTATGCGTGATCGTGCTCAAGAAGACGATAATCGCAAACCAGCCAATGAACGAGATCATAAACGTAATGCCGCGCTGCATGAGCCCGATACTCATATGCCCAAGCCCCGGAATAAAGGAGAGCATAATCGTACGCGTCTTCTCACGCTGGTATTCCAGATTTAACGGCACATAACCAGCACTATGCTCGGCATAAGGATCATAGGGATGGTGTTGGCTCGGTTGTCCCCCCAGAGGCCCTTTTCCTAGTAAAAGGGTTAGGATCATATCGATCATGTTAATCATCCCGCTTGCTATCGCGACAAACAGCAGGAAATAACCAAACCCGTCATCGAAGAACGATGAATTTGTAATCGCCAATAGAAGAAGCAATCCTAGTGGGCCACAGAAAGCTCCACCATACAAGACGGCGCGTACCGGACGGCCAATATAGGCATGCCCTACGCCTGGTATAAACGAAAGTAAAAACGCCGCTAAGGGGCTTTTGCTCATTGCTGATTCATTCCTTTCCTTGTCTTATTATTTATAACGTGTCGCTCGAAGCCCATCCAGCCATGATCCGGTCTGGTCGACCATTTTGTCCGACCATGATTCCGATCGATCAATAGCAGCTTCTGGCTGCTTCGGCGGCTCTGCTGGCTTAACATTTACATTCAAATTTACGTTCAAATTCACGTCGATCTGCGCCAGCTTCTGAGAGAAGGTGGCAAAGGTGCCGCTGGCAAGCAGCAGCAGCGTTATCGAGGCGGCAATTGTATAATGCGTTGCTGGATGCTGCAGCCATTGATGGAGACGGCGAGGCTTCTTCTGCAAAGGGCTGGCCGTGCTCGGTTGTTCAGCCTGTTCACTATGAAGCACCTGCTCGCTTACTAGCTGCGCCAAGACACGCTCCTCCATTAGCTCCATATCCGGCGGGCGAAGAGACGCTTCATTCTCGGTTGATTCCATGATCGCTATAAATAGCTGCAAGCAAGAATCGCAAGCAGTCAGATGCTGCTCCGCCTGCATACGCTCAACCTCATTTAGGGCGTCGTTTACATAGCAAAACATTTGATCCGGCGTTATATGCTCATTTCTCACTCGAAATCCTCCTTCCGCCAATGGCGCCTCATCCAGCTTCTTGCGCGGTAAAGCCTTGACTCTACGCTTTTGAGTTCCAGGCCCGTCTCAGCCGCAATTTGTTCATATGATTTGTCTTCCATATAATAAGCGGTTACGACTTCACGATAATTATCCGGCATTTCTTCAACCCGTTCGCGAACGTGCTGCCTGTCCTCCTGCTCAATGGCGAGCTGCTCGGCTGCCGGCATTGAGGCGGCAGCCTCTTGCAGCTTGTCCGACATTTCCTCGCTATCAATCAGCTCTTCCGGCCTTCGGGCTTTGCTTCGCTTGAAATCGATCGCTCGATTAACGGCAATGCGGGTAATCCATGTCTTAAGCCCATCCAATCGGCAATTCGGAAGGGAGCGATAAATTTGCAGCAGCACTTCCTGCGTGATATCCTCCGCATCATGCGGTGAATGAAGTACCGCGAAGACTGTTCTATATATATAAGGACCATATGCCTGTACGAAAGGGCCATAATGCTCGGGCCCGCCCTCTTGTACCGTTCTGATCCAATCCTCGTCTTGAATGTCGCTCCCCTCCTTCCCAATCTTATAGACGACAGCTCGACCATCATACCCTGCACATGCAGCCAAAAAATTTTTTATTCGTTTCCGGTGAGCCTCCAACAACGCGGAAAACCTCATCATTCGCAAGAGTAGCTCTACGAACGATGAGGTTCTCATCCTTTATTGACGTTATGCTCCTGCCGGGCACGAGCACCGCCCGCTGTTAAACGTTCAAGTCTTGCTTAAGCTCTTCCGGGGAACGATCCCACCACTCCTCGTTATGCTCCACAAGCAGCTTGCGAAGCGCCGCTCTCTCCACATCGCCAAGCTCAGTCAAATTATAGCGCCGTTTGAGCGCCTGATCCAGCTTGTTCACGTGGTCGGGAAGGATCTTCCATCCACGGCGAGCCTCGGTATCGATGAGCATCTCACATGCCGTCGCGCCTGCATAATAGGACCCTTCCTCATTGCGGTCGACCGCAACCCATACGATCCAGCATTGACGGCCATTCGGCGTATCCTCTTTATTCGGCGTAAACTTAATGCCGCGCTCGACCTTACTCTTCGCATGCATCGCGCCAACATCGATATAAGCGACGCCATCATCAATGATTACACAAGCTACGGCGCTCAAATCGATCGTTCCTGCTCCAAAGCCTTTATGTTTTTTGCTGCTCACTACGTTGAGCGACAGTGATTTCTTTTCCTTCTTTTCCGGCTCGGCCGGCTGTCCTTGTTCTTCCGTCATGCGTATTCACACCTTCCCCCATACAATAATTCCATTTTAGCTAATAATCCTTGAAAAGCAAACATATACATGCTGTAGATGCTTGTCAACGGGAGGGAAACGTTCAATGACTCCACGCTATTTCAAACGCATTTTACTCGTAATACTCGCAGCTGTGCTGCTCGGCTTGTCTGTGCAGCATGGCTTCGGGACTGCTTGGCAATCCCAATATACCTATGCTTTCGCCCCCGCCGCCAAAGCCAAGCAAGCACCTGCCCCTGCTCAAAATTCGTCCAAGCCGCCGCTTGTACAGGAGCCGAATACGGTTATGACGCCTAAGCCGCAAGCGCTCAGCAAACGTGTCGTTGAGTACCATATCAACGTTCATTTGCTTGATGATGCGAAGCGCTTGAATGGCGATCAGACCGTAACCTGGACCAACCCCGGCAAAAAAACAGTGTCCGAGCTCTATTTCAATCTTTACCCGAATGCCTTCCAATCAGACAAATCAACGTTTATGCAGGAATCGGGCGGCAAGCTGCGCCAGGACAAAGCAACTACGAACAGCCAAGGCTTTATGAAGCTGAATACGCTGGAAACGCTAAATGGGGAAAGTCTTTTGCCTCGTCTGCAATACGTGCAGCCCGACGACGGCAATACGAACGACTTCACCTTAGCCAAAGTACGGCTGCCAGAGCCAGTTGCTCCAGGCAAGTCCGTTACGCTGCGCATGGGGTACGAGGTGAAGCTGCCCGAGGTATTCGCAAGAATGGGCTACTCCGGTAATTTTGTCATGGCGGGGCAATGGTTTCCCAAAATCTCGGTTTACGAGACAGTCGGCACAAGAGGTCGTACTGCCGAAGGGTGGAACGTCCATCAGTATCATGGAAACTCCGAATTTTACAGCGACTTTGGCATATACAGCGTTCGGATTAAAGTACCCGAGGCCTACACGGTTGCGGCAACCGGCTTCCAGACGAAGGCTATTGAAATCAAGGATCAAATGAAGGTTTACCAATTTTATGCCGATGACGTTCATGACTTTGCATGGTCGGCGTCACCGGACTTCGTCTATGAGGAAACCGCCTACTCCGATACGGGCATACCTGGAGTACGGATTAAGCTCTATCTGGATCCGAGCCATGCCAAGCTGAAGGATCGTTATATGCATGCAGCCAAATCCGCGCTCGCAAGCTATGCGAAATGGTATGGCGAATACCCTTACAGCACGCTGTCGATCGTCGTGCCTCCCAAAGGGGCTAACGGTGCTGGCGGCATGGAGTATCCAACGCTCATTACCGCATTCGCAGCCGAGAAGGAAAATCCCGGCTACGATTTGGAGCGAACGGTCGTGCATGAGATCGGCCATCAATATTGGTACGGCATGGTCGCCTCCAATGAATTCGAGGAAGCTTGGCTGGACGAGGGATTCACGTCCTACGCCGAGGATAAGGTCATGGAGACCGCGTACGGAATGGAAGCGAATCTGCCTATGGAAGCCAGCTACATGACCAATCCTGCGCCGCTCAAGCAGCCATCCTGGGCATACGGCAGCCACACGCAATACGCCGAGAACGTATACATGCGAGCGAAGCTCGTGCTCGTTGGCATCGAGAATCAAGTTGGCTCCAGAACGATGCAAAAGATTTTACGGACCTATTTCCAAAAATATAAGTTTAAGCATCCTTCCACTGCCGACTTCCAGCGTGTCGTAGAGACGGTGACGAAGGCGAGATGGCATGATTATTTCAGCCAATATGTGTACGACGACCAAATGGCCGATTTCTCGGTCGAATCGATCCGCGTTCGCCCGGTTGCGCAAGATGGCGCCAATATGTACGAGTCAGTCGTGCTCGTCAAGAAGAACGGCGGCAGCAACGGCGAGATCAAGGTCGTTTTGCAGTTCACCGACGGCAATAAATTAACGAAGCTATGGAATGCCGAAGAATCTCACGTTCAATATACGCAGCTGCATTCCGCGCCGCTCAAATGGGCAATGATCGATCCGGGCCACAGCAACGTACTCGACAATAAGCTCATCAACAACTATATGCAGGCCGAGCTGCCGGAGGATAAGCGCACGAGGTGGAGCATTGGCGCAGTCAAGCTGCTCGAAGGGCTGCTCGGGTCGCTGAGCTGGTAAGTAATTGCGTTCAAGGAGCGATAAACGATGAAGATACATGTGAAGCAAGGCTGGCAACTCGCGGTTAAACATTTTTATCTCGTTATTTTATTATTTTTGTATCAGCTGCTATGGGGGTTTTTCCTCTATCGCTTCATTGATTCGGTCGTCTCGCCGCTGCTGCGGCGGTATCCGAGCTCCTATCCGTCCGACACCGCTGCCCAGCTCTTCTTGACCGAAGCCCAGTTCCAGCTATTCAAGACCGATCTGATCACTCCGTATGTGTGGACCCTCGGCGGCCTCATGGTTATTAGAATGCTGCTAACTCCCTTGTTTAACGCCGGTCTGTTCTACTCGCTGAATCAAACGAGATTAGACGGAGGAACCCGCTTCCTTGAGGGCATTCGCAAAAACTGGAAGCCTGTTGTGCTTCTGTACTGGATGGAAACCGTCTTATCGCTGGCTCCCGCTTGGTGGCTGCTCCCGCGCGGCCTCGATGCGCTACTGGAGAGCGGCTCCATTCCAGAGCTGCTGGGAGCGGTGCTGCCTGGGGCCGGCCTGTGGCTGCTGTGGGGTACGGTGCTGCATCTGCTGTTTCTAGCTATGCAATTCGGCGCCACATCGGGCGAAGGCGTATTCCGTTCCTTATGGAAGGCTCTTCGAAACTTTATCTCCTTCGCAGCCATTTCACTCATCATGTGGGGGATCGGAGCAGCTGCCGGGCTCGTTGTCACCAGCTTATCGATGCTCTGGGCCGGCTTGTTCGCGCTCATCCTTCATCAAGGCTATTACCTCGTAAAAACAGTAGTGAAGGTATGGACCATAGCCGCGCAGTACGATTGTCTACAGACGAAACAATCCTAACCTGAAGAAGCCTTCGGCTCCACAAATTATTGTGGATACGAGGCTTTTTTTATTTTCAAAATAGACCGCAACTAAATCATGCAATTTCTGTATATATAGATGAAAGTAAATGAACAATGGAGGATACACATAAATGATGCGCAAAAAACTGATTTTATTATCCATGGTTTTGCTCTTATCGGGCGGTTCATTGGTTGCAGCAGACAAAATGTTACAAAAAGTAACGCTGCTTTTTAATAATAAACAATCCATTGAAGATGGTTTATTAGTCGATGATAAGGTTTATATCAATATTCGTTCCTTAAGCGATTCCCTGCAGGCTTTTACGCAGTGGAAGGGGAGCGATAAGAAGCTTGTCATTCAGAAGCCCAATGTTCATATGTTTCTGATGAATGAGAAGCGGACGATGTTTGGGCAAGTTGATAAAGGTACGGTTCAGAAGTTTTTGGTGCAGGCGCAAATCGATAATTTGAACGTTGCCATCTCTGAATTCAAGGTCACGATTGTCGATCCTAACGATAAAGAAACGACCATTGACGGCCGCAGCCAATCTGATGTTGATTTCAAGGAGTTTGTCGAAAAGGATACCTTCTGGTTCAGCTCCAAGCTTGTCTCCTATGAATTTAAGTTCTCAGGCAAATACAAGCTCCGGTTCTGGATGGAGCAAAAGAACGAAGGCCCGCAGCTCATCTCTGAAAAAATCATTACTGCGAAATAATAGCTTGTCTACATGTAGATGGAGTTGTCTTTCAAGATGATAGATCTTGAGGGACGGCTCCTTTTTCATGCCGCAAACTGAATTTTTTAACTCGTCATTCTTCGCATGAGAGTTTTTTAATCTTTCTCCGCAAAATGCTATCATACCGCCATTATCCGCATGATTGAATAGTCTTTAAGACAGGATACCAAGGGGACAAATCGGTATATTTTACACCGGATCCACATAATTAATGAAATTGAGTCATTGCATTTAGTTAGAAAGAACTAGTGATGAGTGTTTATTTTACACAATAAACGGTTAAACGAAGCAAATAGTCAAAAGGTTACATGAGAATTATTAGAAATAGTCAGGAAAGGCAGGAGATCAATGAAAATAATCGAATAATTCTCAGGAGCAATAAAAAACTGCCTAATTTCCTATTTGGAAAACGGGGGAACCACTCTGGGTGAATTGATTCCGACGTTTGACATTTGTCAGCGCCTGAGGAGTCATAGGGAGCCTTCAACCGAACCCCACAGCTAACCTCGTCGGCATTGGAAGGAGTTTCACAATTGAAAAAGGTTACCGCATTACTACTGGGTCTCGTTCTCGTACTCGCTTTCCAGGCTGGGAGCGCTTTCGCAGACTCAAAACTAAACGGCTTCATCAATGATCTTATCGGTTCACCGTACAAAAGCGGCGGAACGTCGTCGAAAGGCTTTGATTGCTCCGGATTTACGAGCTATGTGTTCGAAAAAATGGGCATCGAGCTTCCACGCACATCCGGCTCGCAAGCAAAATCAGGCGATAAGGTTGCTAAAGAGGACCTTATTCCGGGAGACCTAGTTTTCTTCGACACTGTTGGCGGAAACAACAGCACGGTATCCCACGTAGGCATTTACATAGGAGATGGCAAGTTTGCACATTCCTCTTCTAGCAGAGGCGTTGTGACAGACAAACTTAACTCCTCTTATTATGAAAATCGTTTTATAACTGCTCGTCGTGTTATGGATGCAGATTCTTTCCAAGCATACGCCGACGGACAATAGAGTAACCTATTCCCTCTCTGTATGAGAGTTGCACGGGTAGACTCACTCAGCAAAGCCGCAGTTGTTTGTCCTCAAGCGACAAATGACATGCGGCTTTGCTGTTATTGCGCCGCTAAGGGGAAGGAGCAGTCTCAATGTATTTGTTTATTCATCGCAAGGATTTGCGTACCGAAGATTTGCGCGCATTCGATTATTTGAGAAATAAGGATTCGCAGGGCATTCATTTGCTAATCATAGATCCTGTCCTCACGGACGGAGGCAGATTAAACAGTCACAGCGGCCGTAATTTTATGGCGCAAGCCGCCTCCCTGCTGCACAGCTATTCCAAGGCGGGGAAAGAGCTGCATGTCCTGCATGGCGATCCCGCTTCGATTACCGAAGCGCTCTTAGAGGCGCATCCGATAGATGAGGTTATCGCCCATGCCGACTACACGCCTTACTCCCGCCGGCGCGACGAGCGGCTTCAGCTAACCGTCCGAGCCATGAATCGCCGCTGGATATCGATTGCCGATGCGCCGCTGGCCGATTTGGAAGCTTTCCCTGCGTATGCTCGGCGATCCGAGCCTTACAAGGTGTTTACGCCTTTCTACCGCATGTGGAGCAGCTATATGCAAGAGTACTACAGCAAGGCGGGCGAGACGACGATTCAGGATCTCGCGACCTTAAGCGAAATCAACACCAAGGTCGCTCTGCAATTCGCGCTGCCGGATGCCATTTCACACTCGCTTGGCGGCACGAGAGTAGAAGGCTCACAGAAATCGTCAGCTAAGCTGGATCGCTTTGCACGCGAGCGACTCGCCTCTTATGCGGATAGTCGGGACATCTACACGGAGGAGCATACTAGCGGGCTCGCTCGCTTCTTGAACACCGGCGCTATATCGGCGCGTCAGTCCTACGAGCTTACGCAGGGCTTGCCCGGTGCCGAAGCATGGATCCGTCAACTGGCTTGGCGTGATTTCTACTTGTACCAGGCCATGTACCATGAAGATTTCTTCCGTTACGAGCAGCTGGCGAACTTGTCACCGCTCTCTGATGCTTATCTTGCGGCATGGTCTGCCGCTGCCACTGGCATTCCGATCATCGACGCGGCTATGACGCAGCTGAACCGCACGGGGGATCTTCCGAATCGGCTGCGAATGGTAACGGCCATGTTTCTAACGAAAAACCTGCTTTGTCCGTTTACGCTTGGGGAGCAGCATTTCCGCCTTCACTTAAGCGACTATGACAATGCGCTTAATCGCGGCGGCTGGCTGTGGTGCTCATCGCTAGGCTATGATGCAGCGCCTTACTTCCGCATCATGAATCCCGAGACGCAGTCGCGCACCCATGATCCTAGCGGCAGCTACATCCGGCGCTGGCTGCCCCATCTCGCACATCTCTCGGACAAAGAGATTCATAAGCCGCAAAGCGGCGCCATCGTGGATCTAAAGGCGTCGCGCGCGCGAGCCATCGAGGTGTACAAGACCATACTCAAATAGCTGGAGCTGCATCGTCCTTAGCGGACTATCGTTTTAGACAAGCATGCCTTATATTGAATTATTAATAAATAAACCTCCACCGCCGCTTTGAAACAGCGAATGTGGAGGTTTTTTCTTGAGCTATAACCCGCGCTGCGCCTCTCTTCTTCCCAGAACGAGCATAGCCGCCAGCAGAAGAAGCATCAGCACGACCAGCAAGCTAATATACCATAGCGTAGACTGTACGTTATACTGGTCCATAAACCAGCCGGTCACTCTTGGGAAAATAGCGCCGCCAAGGCCGCCGCATGCGACCAGCAAGCTTGTTGTCCGCTCGGTCATTCCCGGGATAAGCTCATTGGCATAAACAAGGGCGATGCCGAAGATGCCTGAGAAGAACAAGCCGCTTAGCGCGACCAATGCCAGCATCCAGCTGAGCTGTCCCATAATCGCCATAAAAACAAAGACGACCGAGGCGCCAGCCGTAGCGATGAGCAAATAACGCGAATACCCCATCCGATCAGCAAGCACGCCTGCAAATAGACGCCCAAGCACCATCGTCCCCCAGAACAGGCTGAGCGCGGCTGCCGCACTCGATTCCTCCACGCCTGAGCGGACGATAAGAATAGACGGCAAATAGTTGGAGAAGCTCATTTCCATGCCAACATAAATCATAAAAAATAACGCCGATAATAGCAGAAACGGCAACGCTTTGCGCGGATAACCAAAGAAGGCAGATGATTCCGAAGCAGAAGCGGCAACCGAATCGGCAGCTTTGTTCGCTTTGTCCTGCTCTGCCGCAGCTCTCGGAATATATCCCAGCTGCTCGTCCAGCTCCCCGAACGACATCGTCAGCCAGAGAACGAACGTAATGCCTGACATCGCAGCCAATATCGGGAAAGAAACCTGCCAGACGCTCTGTTGAATCAGATAAGCCGCTGCAATCGGGATCAATAATGCGCCTACGCCAAAAAAAGTTTCCAGCCTGCTCATGGCCGAGGCCTTTCCGTTCTTTGCCAGGTCGATAATCATCGCGCCAACGACTGCCTCCGTCATGCCGAAGCCGAAGCCCGCAAGCGGTGCAATCGCGAGCATCCAGCCCCAAGGGAGCAATAGACTATAGGCTGCCTCGCTAAGCGTCAATATACCGATCGCGAGCAGCACAGCCCCCCTCTTTCCGATTCTTGTCGTAATGGACGGCGCAAGCAGCACACCCACCAGAAATCCAAGAAACTGGTTCATAATCCATTGCCCGCCGTCTTTATAGGTCAAGCCATAATGATCGATGAGCTGTTCCAAAATAGTCCCGCCCACGACATGGGCAACGCCAATGATCAAGTAAGACAAGCAGCCAAGCCAAAGTAACTTTTTCATGCTTACGGTTCTCCTTATATTCGCACGTTCTCGCTGCGTCTATCTGCTATAATAAATTTGTTTCATTCATTCTTCACTTTAAACGAATGGATCGATCGGAGGCGACTGATGTGAAGAACAAACAAAGCTCCAACCATTATAAACGAGATCCGCTTGATATGACCATATGTCCGCTTGAAACGAGTCATGCCGAGGAAATATGCAGCTGGATTTATGAAGCGCCTTACGATATTTACAATTGGCCCGATTGGAAGCAAATGAAAAAGGACGGAATCGAATTTGGCGATCCCGTCCTTCGCGCAGCGCAATATGCTGCAGTTCTATGCGGTCAACAGAAGCTAATTGGTTTTGCGCAATTTTTCCCTTTAACGGGAGTAACCCGGCTTGGCCTTGGTCTGCGTCCCGACCTCTGCGGCCATGGACTCGGCCCCGCCTTCACAAGGATCATTATTGCAGAAGCAAAGCGACGCGCTCCGCAAAATGAAATTGACCTAGAGGTGCTCACTTGGAACACGCGGGCAGCTCGTGCCTACGAACGCGCCGGCTTCCGCATTACGGACACTTATTCGCGCTCGACCCCCACTGGCTTTGCCGAATGCCATTGCATGGTTTACGAAGAGCTTTCCGGCCATTAGAGACGCTGGGCTTCCCGTTCCGTATCCTTTAAATCCATAAATAAAATAAGTCCGGGTGCAATAAGCACCGAAACGGTTCGAATCCAAGCGTGAGATTCCAGATCTGTATAGGCGCGAGACACGATAGCACGGCGGTTCTCGTTCAGCAGAACGAGGTTAGGCACAAAATATGGCCGCCAGCTCCAGTTCGCGCCGCGGTACTGCTCCTCGCGCAGCCAATCCTTGTCCGATACGCGATAATAATTGGAGGACAGCTGAATGCCGTCCTCATTGCACAAATATACTCTTATACAATGATCGTAAAGCTCGTGCAAGATATGCTCAATCCACTCATCCTTCTGCTCCAGTACACTCGCCTTATTCACCAGCTCGACAAGCTGCCCCGCGAGCTGCTCGGATTTTCTTTGCCAATAGCGCTCAGCCCCTACGAAATGCAGCAGGCGCTGCTCAAGCTCCGACTCAATAATAGGCGCGAAGCAATCAGGCTCACGGAACTGCGGCTCTGCTCTTGCGAACATAAAGCCCTGCACATAACGGGCGCCGGCCTGAATCGAGCGGGCTAAATCCTCACGCGTCTCAACGCCTTCGACAAGCAGCGACGCTCCAATTTGCTCCGCTAGATCGGAGAAGGAGCGAAGCACGCCGAAATAACCGTCATGCGTCGCGCTCTTCTTGATCATATGAATATCAATTTTGAGCAAATTAGGCTGAATATGCGCAATGCGGTCCGTGCTGCTGAAGCCGCTTCCAACATCATCGATTGCAATTAAACAGCCTCGCGAGCGATAAATATCAACAACGGCGCGAAGTCCCTCCATTGAACCGTGAAAGCTCTCCTCGGTGATCTCAATCACAATTTGCTTCGGATCAATGCCGTACTTGTCAAGCAGCGACAACGTGTAGAGCTCGCCGTTCTCCTCATACCGATAAATCCAAGACGGCTTCAAATTAATGAACAGCATCGACTTCTCTTCCGTCATTGCCAGCGTTGAGAATGCCTGCTCGCGCAACAGCCGATCCACGACGATATGATCCTCTTCCGAAACCTGCTCATTACAGAAAAAAGGCCCGAGGCTGCGAACCGAATCGCCTTTGACTGCACGGCCAAGCACCTCATAACCTATAATTTTTCTTGTATCCATCGCTATAATAGGCTGATAAAAAGCGGCAAGCGTTTCACCGTCTAAGCCAAGTGCTTCCGGCAGCGGCAGCGATGATGGGCACTCATTCATAGCGGTCTCCCCCTATGTGAACTCTACGTTAAATTATCTGTCATGCACTGAGTAATATTGTAATGTACTCGACATAAATTGTAAAGATCCGACAGGAAATCCGCCCATTTATGAAGGAATGTGTCGATTGTTATATCAATCTAATAATTTGTGTTACTTTATCGTCATTCGACACCTCAATAATATGATGCTTGCTATTATAGGTAATCACACCGCTGCCCACCTCAATGACGGGGTTCTCGCCTAATCCGAAGAAAACATCATCCGCCAAAGCCTCCATCACCTCGAGCCGATCCTCGACAGGCAGGACAGCCCATTCAGCAGGCTCCATTTCAAAAAACGTATAGCTTCCCTCGATTTCAGCCACTGCTGTTGTCAAATCCTTCAATATATCTGCGTATTCTCTTGCATGTCTAACGCCCATTTGGATATACCACCTTTACTATCGTCATTTTTTGTACACATCTCTCTACTATTCTACCGCATTTTATCAAATTTTAACGGGTTCGCCTTCAAATCCTTCCTTTTACTCTAACTTCAGAATACCCATTTGACGATAATAGTAGAAGTAGAGAAATGTCGAAAATGATTTGGACGGGGTGTATGATGAAAAATTCAACAATTATCGGTCTTGTGCTAGGTTTAGTCGCTGTACTCGGAGGGATGGTCTTAAAAGGAGCACACCTGTCGTCTCTTTTGAATCCCGCTGCCTATATGATTATTATCTTGGGAACCATAGCTTCTGTTATGATCGCCTTCCCCATGTCTGAGCTCGCTAAAGTAGGCAAGCTGCTCAAGATGGTATTTACAGAGCAAAAGCTTCCTCAGCGCGATGAATTGATACAGCGTTTCATGGAATGGGCTTCCATTACTCGCCGCGAAGGCTTGCTTGCACTGGAAGCAAAGGTCGATGAAATTGAAGATACGTTCCTTCGGAACGGCATGCGTATGATTATTGACGGCAACGATCAAGACTTCGTACGCGACGTATTGCTTGAGGATATCGCAGCGACTGAGGACCGTCATAAAGCCGGCGCTCTTATCTTCACGCAGGCCGGTACCTATGCGCCTACGCTAGGGGTTCTTGGCGCGGTTGTCGGCTTGATCGCCGCACTTGCGGAGATGAGCGATATGAGCAAGCTTGCTCACGCGATTGCCGGTGCATTTATCGCTACCCTGCTAGGTATTTTCACTGGTTATGTGCTTTGGCATCCCATTTCCAATAAGCTGAAACGCATGTCTAAGAAAGAGATTCAAATCCGCCTTATGATGGTCGAAGGCCTTCTGTCCATCCAATCCGGCGTATCGACTATTGCCATTAATCAGAAGCTGTCTGTTTTCCTTACACCTACAGAAAGATTGAAGATGAGGGAGAAGGAGGAAGGATCGCTTGAGCAGAAAGCATAGACACGAAGAACACGAGGAGCATGTTGATGAATCCTGGCTCATTCCTTATGCCGATTTGCTCACCCTGTTGCTTGCGCTCTTTATAGTGTTGTATTCCATGAACTCCGTCGATGTGAAGAAATTTGAAGAAATGTCCAAAGCCTTCAGCATTGCGCTTAGCACGGGCAGCGGTCTCCTTACCGAAACGGCCATCGTACAGAGCGGCGAAGACGATGGCAAGAAGCAGGATGAAAAAGGCGGCAAAATCGAGAACAAAGAGAAAAGCAAAGAGCAGACGGAAGAGAAGGCTCGCGAAGCGCTCATGAAGCAGGAGCAGAAGGATCTTGAGGATCTGAAGAAGAAGGTTGATGCTTATATCAAGAAGAACAGCCTCACAACCGATCTGGAGACGAAGCTGAATCTTTCCCAGCTAATGATCACGATCAGCGACAATGCATTATTTGCCCCGGCGCAAGCAAACGTTAAACCAGAATCGAAGGCGCTCGCCATTGCCATCGGCAAGATGCTGCAGCAATATCCTGATTACGAGGTCATCGTCTCGGGGCATACGGATACAACCCCCATCTCGACCGTCTTCTTCAAGTCGAACTGGGATTTAAGCTCGATGCGGGCCATTCGTTTCATGGATATTTTGCTCGAAAATAAACAATTGAAGCCTGGGCGCTTCAGCGCCATCGGCTATGGCGAATATCGTCCGGTAGCCGACAACAAAACGGCTGCTGGCAAAGCCAAAAACCGCCGCGTCGAGGTTTCCATTATTCACACCTATGCGGACGCCACCAATGCGCAAAACCTTACCGTAAAATAAGCAATCAAAAAAATCCCCTGATCCACACGGTTAACGCGTGCGGTTCGGGGGATTTTCACCTGCATGGGTTATACGGGTTCATAGCTTAACGTTTCAAACAATGCAGCCTTCTCGGATTCGGTCAAATCTCTCCACTTTCCGACCTGCAGCCCGCCCAAATGAATGTTCATGATCCGCTGCCGCTGCAGCCTTCTCACATGATAGCCGAACGCTTCGCACATTCTGCGAATTTGACGATTGCGTCCTTCCGTCAAAATAATTCGGAACACGCGGTCCGTCACCCTCGTTACGACGCAAGGCAGCGTCATGCTGCCCAAAATATGAACGCCGCTTGCCATTCCTTTCAAAAATGCCTCCGTTACCGGCTTGTCTACCGTGACCAAATACTCCTTCTCATGCTTGCCTTCCGAGCGAAGAATCGGATTCACAATATCTCCGTCATTCGTGAGAAGGATCAAGCCTTCAGAGTCCTTATCCAGCCTGCCAATCGGGAAAATACGCTCCGTATGACCGACAAAATCGACAATATTTCCTTTAATATGAAGCTCTGTCGTACTCGTAATGCCAACCGGCTTATTGAGCGCAATGTAGACATGGCGCTTCTGCTCGCCAATTTTACGACCATCCACTCGCACATCATCGCCTGGCTCAGCCTGACTGCCTAACTGCGCCTTAACTCCATTAATCGTCACTCGTCCGCTGTCTACAAGCTTATCTGCCTCGCGTCTGGAGCAATAACCCGTTTCACTAATAAACTTATTAATTCTCAAAGCTGTTTCACCCCGTTGTATGTACTGCCAAATCGGCAATTTTGTCCGATGGATAATAGTGCATAGCTCCTGCCGCATTCTCTGTGCGTTCAGCCTTCTTCATTATAGCCTCGTTTGCTGCAACGTTCATCGCACGCGCGACATCCTCGCCTTTAATCGGCCGATACTTGCGCAGCGGGCCAACCATGGCGAAGCGCAAGCCTTTCGCGGCCCAAGCGCCGATAGATTCCCCAAGGCGAGCTGATGCCCTCTCACCCAGCAGAAGCGAAGGCTGAAATACATGAACATGCGGAATGCTAAGCCCGGCAAGCGCATCCTGCAGTTCACCCTTCACCCGGCTGTAAAACACGCTTGAGCTTGAGGATGCTCCCATTGCCGTAACGACGGAAAATAAAGAAGCGTTTGTTCGCTCAGCGAAGCGTGCCAGAGCAAGCGGATATTCGTAATCCACCTTCCGGAACGCTTCTTGTGTTTTGGCAATCTTAATCGTCGTACCAAGCGTGCAAAACACAACATCGGCGCTTACCTGCTCCAGCGCCTGATCCAGCTCATCCAAAGAAGCGACTATTATATTCAGCTTGGAAAGCTCGCTCGTACGGCCTAGCCCTGTCACCTCTATAGGACGTCTAGTAAGTACCGTAACGCTGCGCACTAGCGGATCGTGGATCAGCTGCTTGAGTAAAGCTAAGCCAATCAAGCCGGTTGCCCCAACCAATAATGAGGTGTAGCCCGTTTCTCCGCCAAGAGGCGAAAGATGCAAGCTTTGCTCCTTCGTGCCTGATTTCTGCTTCAACGAGATTCTCTCCTTTCTTGACCCATGAGAAGCCCGATCTATTGTTATTGTTCTAGTATACCGTTCTCCGCTTCTTCTTTCAAAGCTGGAAGCATGACATGTATCGTTGTTCCGACGTTTACCTGGCTTTTAATATCCATCGTGCCGCGATGGCTGTTGATGATCCGCTGGCTTACCATAATGCCAAGCCCGGTTCCCGTCTCCTTGCCAGTAAAGAAAGGATCGCCGATATTGGGTATCATTTCGTCGGGTATTCCCATTCCTTCATCTGTTATTGTAATTGAAATATGCTCACGCTTGGATGCAACATTGATATGGATTTCTCCGCCGCCCGGCATCGCTTCAATCGCATTTTTCAGCAAATTAATGAATACCTGCTTTAATTGATTCTCCTCACATGAAATCAGACATTGTTCCTCTGTAAAGGAAACACGAAACTCAATATTATGAAGCAGCGCTTCACTGTTCATTAATGCAAATACATCCTGGAGGACATTCCTCACGTCCTTGGTTACGAACCTCGTTGCTTGCGGCTTGGCTAAAATTAAAAACTCTCCGACGATCAGATTAATCCGGTCCAGCTCAGACAGCATGAGGGCTACGTGGGATAACGCAAGCTTCTTGCTCTCCTGCTGCAGCTGCAGAAAGCCGCGCAGCGTCGTAAGCGGATTTCGAATTTCATGCGCAACGCCTGCTGCAAGCTGCCCGACTGTCGTTAGCTTCTCCGACCTGCGCAGCAGCTCCTCCATCTTGTTGCGACTGCGCATGTCTCTTGAAATGCTGGCAAATGCACGAATCGTTCCGTCTGAATCCCGAATAGGCGAAATGGTCACGCTAACAGGAATTAACTCGCCTGCCTTGGTGATTCGCATCGTCTCTTGTGCTGGAAACACCTTGCCCGATAATATCTGGTTAAGCATTTGACGCACCTCCGCTTGAAGAGACTGCGGAATAACGGGATAGATGAGCCCGATCGCCTCTTCCTCCTCATAGCCGAAGAGCAGCTCGAATGCACGGTTTACCTGAATGATCTTCCCTTCCAAGTCAGTAAGATGAATGGCATCGCTTGTGTGATTAATAAAGGATTCCAAATGCTCCTTCATACGCCGGTTTTCCTCAAATGCTTTGCGCAGCTTGTTCATATAAATGCTTAAATTTTGCGACATGGCATTGACTTTGAGCGCAAGCAGCCCAAATTCATCCTTCCGCTTAATGCGAATCGGCTGCTGAAAGCGTGCCGAAGATACCTCATTCACCTTCCACAAAATATCCTTAAGCGGCCTAATCATGACGCCGACCAGCCAATAGCTAATGCTGAGCACGAGCACCATAATGATGGCTGTGTAGAAAAGCGTATCGTTGCGTTCCTTAATAATACGGTCCTTCATTCCTTCACAGTCATAGACGACGCTTACAACATAATTGCCCATTTGTTCCGTGTAATAGAAGCTCCGATAATAAATCTTTCCGTTGATTTGCATTTCTCGGAGTACAAAGCCTTTGTTCTTCACATCGGCTATAATGGAAGTGTCGCCCTTGGAATCAAGATAGGAGTAAGCTCCAAAAGAAACAGACAGCGAGCCTTGCTCAAATACTGTAATTTCCTTTATATTTGGATTTAATGATTTTACGATGTCAAAGATATGATCAGGTTCTGAGCCGTCTTCTTCGACAAAATTGAATCCTGTACCAGCTTGATTCTCGTAGGGAATTAAGGAATTCGCAATATACATGGAGGTATCCTCCATGGAACGGCGTGTTTGCTCTCGCAAATCGCGAATCATCGAATATTCGCTTAGGAAGTGATGACATATGAAAAACGTCAATACAATAAGCGTAATCAAGACGGAAAATTTCATCTTAATTGACAATGAATGACACATCCTTTTACTCGACAGCGTTTTTATTAACAGTTTATACACATTACTAACAGCCATTGTGTACCGCACTGAATAAATTGTGAGTATTTATGTGCATATCATGTTAGTTGTCCACAAAGTTATCCACTACATGTTAACAACAGAATATTTGTTCGCTGTATAATGATTTTTTGTAAAGGGGCTATTGTTCATGAATAGAGAGCTTGAAGATCAAAATTGGATGCTGGAAGCCATCGCAGAAGCGAGTAAAGCTGAGCAAATCGGTGAGGTGCCTATCGGAGCCGTTATCGTTAGAAACAATGAAATTATCGGGAGAGGCTACAATTTGCGTGAGACACGGTTTGATCCAACCGCTCATGCTGAAATGGTGGCCATTCGTGACGCCTGCGAACGCATCGGCGCTTGGAGATTGTTAGATTGTACATTGTATGTCACGTTGGAGCCTTGTCCAATGTGTGCCGGTGCAATTGTTCAATCCCGGGTAAAGCGTGTCGTATATGGCACAACAGATCCGAAGGCGGGTTGTGCGGGTACGCTTATGAACTTACTGCAAGAGCCCCGTTTCAACCATGAAACGGAGCTCACTAGTGGTATTTTACAGTCTGAATGCGCTTCGTTGTTAACACAATTTTTCCGTCGACTGCGAGAGAAATAGCTGACTCTGCTAATTGTCGCGGTGTATTGTTATAGGAGTTAGTTCGTTTTTTTGTATATGCTGTAACGCAACAATAAGTTGATCGGCCTCTACGCTTATCGCCAGAACATCCGGATCTGTCAAACTGCCGCGTGCTTCGGCTATTTCATGAAGCTTTAGCCGCAGCGACTGCAATTGTATAAGCAAGTGTTTTTTGTCCATAGCTCGCTTCGGGGCACGCTCCTTATCTAGCACTCATGTGGTAATGGATCTATTATACTCTTTGAGTTATAAGGAGTTTGTAATAACTTGTCGACGAACGCAGACAATTTTCGGGCATTATTCGACAAAATGAAGTTATTTGTTCCAATTTATAGTTCTATACTACTAAAAAATCATATATTATTTGGGAAATGAACATTTCTAATCTCATAAGACTAGTCGAATATGCGCATATGTTAAATTAGGGATAATCAAACAATATTGTCAGCAATCCATACATCAGCTCGAAAATCAAAAGGGGCAGATAGGCTGGCAGATAGGCACTTATATGCTGCACGGCTTCGTTAAGCGATTTAACGACAAATATCCTGAAAAATCGTTGAAGCTTCATACCCATTCTAATGTCGAATTACAGATAAACCTGTTGTAGAACACAATAAACATTTCCATTTTATCACAACATCTAACAGCGCCTCACCATTTATTTGGCAAACACAGGTGTTCGCTCACCCACGCTTAGCGCTGCTAACTTGATACGTTATAATCGGGATTAAACACCAAATGGAGCAGGCGCATCTCATGCGCCTGCTCTTGTCTTTCTATGCGCTCAGATAGACGGTAAAAACCGCTAGCCGTCCGTTATTATGAGGATAAATCCATTTGTATTATAAGAAACTATGAAGTAAAATTATTTAAAACATATGAAGCATTGCATATAAAATAAACATAAATTCGGATGTCGGGATGTGCCTTTGTGAATAATAAAGCAGTTATTTTAGGTTGTAATTACTATATTGGTTTAAGCACGATTCGTTGCCTTGGCATTAACGGCGTACATACGGTTGCTGTTGATTATTCGACCAAAGATACCTACGGCGCGGATTCAAAATATACGTCCGAGAGATTGATTTCTCCACACTATAAAGAAGATACGGCAGCCTTCATTCGTTTCCTGAAGGATTATGCCCGCAAGCAAAGCGCGCCTCCTGTTCTTATTCCTTGCCATGATTCCTATCTGGAGGTTATTGATGAGCATTTGGAGGAGCTGAGAGAGCATTATCTCATTCCGCAAGATGTTCCAGGCATATATTCAGATATGATGAATAAAGAAGTACTACAGCGTCTCTCCCTCGAAAACGGCGTTGCCGTACCGGAAACGGTTAGGGTGGATGAAGAGCGCTTCTTCGAGAAGATCGACGAGATCATCAAGTTTCCTTGTATCGTGAAGCCAACCGATTCTCCTTCCTTCGTTGCTAAATTTAGAAGGAAGCTGTTCAAGGTGAATAACCGCGCCGAGCTTGAGGATGCACTCTCACAAGCAAAGGGAGCGAACTTGGAGGTGATTGTGCAGCGCATCATTCCGGGCTTTGACGATCACATGTATACCTTTGACGCTTATTTAAACCAAGATTCCAAAGTAACGCACTGGGTAACCTGCCAGAAATTCCGCCAATATCCGATAAACTTTGGCGCATCGGTGTATACGGGACAAAGGTACGTACAGGAGCTGTTCGATATCGGCGCTCCTTTTCTAGAGAAGATGAAATGGAAGGGCTTTGCGGAAATCGAGTTCAAGAAGGACGCCGAAACCGGCAAGTTTTATCTGATCGAGGTCAATTGCCGAATCACCAACCTAAACAACCTGCTGTATAAGGTAGGCGTGAACATTCCTTGGATTACTTATCAAGAACTGACAGGCGGCAACATTGTACCTCCAAAAGCCGTCAAAGAGAATACGAACCGCGTATTTTGGTATGGCTATGAGGACATGCTTGCCGTTCGCGACTACATCAAGACGGGACAGCTGACGTGGAAGCAAGTATTCGTATCCTTGTTTAAGCCTAAAGCTTATGCGATTTGGGATTGGAAGGATCCTAAGCCAGCCTTCTCCTATACCTCTATCATTGGCGGAAAACTAACGAAGAAACTTCTAAGAAAATAACCCGCACACACAGGAATTGGTCACCAGAATGGAGCTGATCGGATGTTATTGACCTCTTTACTCAAAGATCTTGATTACACGCTCATAAAAGGCGATGTACATATAGAAATAAGCTCCGCAGCCTATGACTCCAGAGAGACTCAGGCTAATGGCGTATTTGTTGCGATTTCCGGTTTTTCGGTAGATGGCCATAAGTTCATTGATAAAGCGATTGCGCTTGGCGCGAGCACGATTATTGTGGAGAAGGATGTCCTAATCGAAGCCGATGTAACGGTGCTGCAGGTTGCAGATACGCGCGAGGCGCTTGCCCGGATTGCCGCCAACTTCTATCAGCGCCCTACGGAGCAAATGAACCTTATTGGCATCACGGGGACAAACGGAAAGACGTCGACCACCTATTTTCTGAAATCAATCTTCGAGCAGACGGGAACTTCTCTTGGCCTTATCGGCACAATCGGTACCGTTATCGGCGACAAGGTGATCCAAAATAAAAATACGACGCCCGAGTCACTGAATTTGCAGCGCATCTTCGCCAATATGATCGAATCCCATATGAAGCACTGCGTCATGGAGGTTTCTTCGCATGCGCTCAATTTGAACCGCGTTGCTCATTCCAGCTTCAATACCGGTATCTTTACCAATCTGACGCCGGATCATCTGGAGCTTCATCATACGATGGAGGAATATTTCGAAGCGAAGGCCAAATTATTTGCGATGACGACGGATTATAACATCATTAATACAGATGATCCGTACGGCAGAATTCTTATCGATCGATTGAAGAGCAAGGGTCCAAGGCTCCTTACGTATGCCATCGAGCAGGAAGCGGACATTTATCCATCGGATATTCAATACTTTGCTGACTATACGACTTACACCGTTAATACGCCAAAAGGCAGCATCGCGATTAAGGTGAATCTCCCGGGAACAATCTACGTCTACAATAGCTTGGCAGCTATCGCAACCGCTTATTGCAACCAATTCAGCTTGCAGCAGATCGCGGACGGGATTGAGGCTGTTGAAGGCATCAAAGGCAGGCTGGAGGTCGTTTATCAGGATGAAGACACCAAGATCATCGTCGATTTTGCGCATACGGAGGACAGTCTGGAGAAGGCTTTGACGACGATTCGGCCTTTTGCGAAGGGCAGAATCATTCTCGTATTCGGCGTTTACGCGTCTGACGGTGAATCCGGCACAGATAAGCGCAGAGCGATGGCCAAGGTTGCCGCTGCGTTCGCTGATTTCTCTGTCATTACGTCGGATAATCCGAAAGAGCAGGACAATACGCTTATTATCCGGGAAATAATTGAAGGCATTGAAGCGCATAATGGCGCTTACGAAGCTATTGTCGATCGCAGAGACGCGATTGCGTTTGCGATTGAATTCAGCAGAAAAGACGATGTCATTCTAATCGCCGGCAAAGGCCATGAAACGACGCAAATTATCGGCAAGACGGAAATTCCTTTTAATGAGGCGGAAATCGTAAAGGAAATCAAACAAAGACAAAGAACAAAGTGACGGTGCCCTGAAAATAAAGTAAATGAAAGGTATTGCATATGTGTGGTTTTGTAGGTTTTGCAGACAGTCGCCTTGACGTTGATCAGGTGTCCATCATTAGAGACATGATGGATACCATCGTTCATAGAGGCCCCGACAGCGGCGGCATCTATTCCGATGAAGAGGTAACATTAGGATTTCGGCGCCTGAAAATTATTGATATGTCTGAAGAAGCCAGCCAACCGATGTACAACGAGGACAAGAGCTGCGTGCTTGTTTTCAACGGGGAAATCTACAATTATCAGGAGCTTCGGGAAGATCTGCTGCTAAAGGGACACACCTTTGTAAGCCATACGGACAGCGAGGTCATCATTCACGCTTATGAAGAGTATGGCGTGCAGCTGCTGCAGAAGCTCCGGGGCATGTTTGCTTTTGCGATCTGGGATACGAATAAGGAAACGATGTTCCTTGCCAGAGATTTTTTCGGCATCAAGCCGCTTTATTATACGCAAAACACATCGGACCGCTCTTTCCTGTTCGGCTCGGAAATCAAAGCCTTTTTAAAGCAGCCCGCTTTTAATAAAGAAATGAACAAGGATGCGCTAAAGCCGTATCTCACCTTTCAGTATTCGGTCATGGATGAGACTTTCTTCAAAGGCGTGTATAAGCTGAAGCCGGGCCATTATATGATTTATAACAAAGGGTCGCTTGAGATAAAGCCTTATTGGGACGCTGGCTTTGAGGCAGAAGAGAATAGCCTTTCCTATTACGTCGATCGTATTAAAAGCACAATAAAGGAATCGGTTGAATATCACCAGATCAGCGATGTTAAAGTCGGCTCATTCTTGTCCGGCGGCATTGATTCCAGCTATATTACCGCATTGCTTAAGCCAAACAAGACGTTTTCCATCGGCTTCCAGGATTACGAGGGAAATTTTAACGAGACGAACCTTGCCGAGGAATTATCTAATATTTTACACATTGAAAATCATAAAAAGCTGGTTACGGCCGACGAGTGCTTCGAGCTGCTGCCAACGATTCAGTATCATATGGATGAACCGCAGTCGAATCCGTCCGCTGTGCCATTGTATTTCTTGGCGGAGCTGGCGAGCAAGCATGTGACCGTAGTGCTGTCGGGCGAAGGCGCGGACGAAATTTTTGGCGGCTACGATTGGTACGATACGACACCAGCCATGAAAAAATATAAGAAGCTGCCATTTGTAGTCAGGCGTTCGCTCTCTCTGCTCGGCAGAAAGCTTCCCAAACATAGAATCACCTCCTTCGTCGTAAAAGGCGGACAACGGGTCGAGGAGCGTTTTATCGGACAGGCTTATGTGTTTGATGAAGCTGATGCGTTAGCCGTATTGAAGGATGACTTTAAGCATGGACCTTCCGTGCAAAGCATCACGAATGAAGTATATAAACATGTGCGCGGCAAGGACGACATTACAAAAATGCAATATGTCGATCTGAAGCTTTGGCTTCCGGGCGATATTCTACTTAAGGCAGATAAAATGAGCCTTGCGCACTCCATTGAGCTGCGGGTTCCTTTTTTAGATAAAATGGTGATGGACCTCGCTTCCAAGCTGCCTGCAGAGCATCGCCTGCATAAGGGCAATACGAAGCATGCCTTGCGAACGGCGGCGAAGGAAGTACTGCCTGAGGAATGGGCGAACAGGCCGAAGGTCGGTTTCCCCGTACCGATTAGACACTGGCTTAGACAGGAAAAATATTATAAGCTCGTGAAGGATATGTTTCTATCCGACCGGGCCAAGCTTTTTTTTCATACCGATGAGCTGCTGAAGTATCTAGATGCGCACTACTCGGGCAAGCAGAATTATGCCAGGTACATTTGGACGGTGTACGTATTCCTTATCTGGCACAAGACGTTCTTCGAGCAAGCGTAGCCGGCTAGCGCTATTTGGGGCTGCCATGACCGCTACGCACTGCAGCAACTATAACAGCGATACAGTAAAGGGAACTCCAACATGATGAGAATCGTAAAGCTACTGGTGTTACTGGGTATTATCTTTTTCGTTTATACGTTTTTTAATAAAGAAGATGCCGCAAAAATAGACAAGGAAACAGCGCAGCAATCGCCAACGACCGCTCCTACACCCAAGATCGAGCAAGGTACCCTTACAATCGTTAATACGGATGAAACTGCTGAGCAGCCGATTACAGGCGCCGTATTTACGATTACAGCTGCAGATAGCGCCAAAGTCATCGATACATTGACTACGGACGAAACGGGCAAAGCAACGTCTAGTTTGCTTGATTACGGGACAAGCTATACAATTAAGCAGCAGAAGGTTAGCGCTCCTTATCAATTATCGGAGGAAGAGCATCGCTTGACTGTGAATGCACCCGAGCAGCAGCTTCCGGTTGCCAATCGCGTGCTGGCGCATGTGAAGGATTTTGAGAGAAAAGACGATGGTACAATCGAGATTAAGAAGGTATATATCGATGTGGATACCGTTATGCAGAAGCCTGAGCTGCCTAATGGCTGCGAGATTACTTCCTTGACCGCTGTACTCCATTATTATGGCTATGAGGCTACGAAGACGGAGATGGCAGACGTTTATTTGCCGAAGCAGCCTTTTTCCTCCAAGAACAATAAACTTTATGGACCCGATCCATACCAAGCATATGCAGGCGATCCGAGGCAGCTTAAAGGCGGATTTTTCAGCTTCGCTCCTCCTATCGTAGAGGCGGCCAATTTGTATTTTGATGCCGTAGGACGAAGCAGCAGCACGGCAGATTTAAGCGGAAGCACGCGGGAACAAATTATGGAGCAGCTAGACAAAGGCATTCCTGTCGTCACTTGGATTACGCTTGATCTCACGCCGCCAAAAATGAATTATGGCTGGTACTACAATGCTACGGGTGAATATCACTCAGCGCCGGTTAATTTGCATGTTGTCGTGCTAAATGGCTACGAGGATGGCATCGTGCATGTCATGAACCCGTTAAAGGGACAAGTGACCTACGATGCAGACACATTCTTTAACAGCTATGAGGAAATGGGCAGCCATGCTATGATTGTCGGTAACTAAAATTTTATTAATTAAACACTTCATTAAAAGTAGGTTGAACTATGGAAGCTAAAAGCTTAGGTGTCATAGGCGGAATGGGTCCGAAAGCAACATCGGTATTTTTCGACCATGTGATCGAACAGACTGCAGCAGACCGAGATCAGGACCATATCAATATGGTTATCCTCAATCATGCCACTTTACCCGATCGTACGAGTGTCATTTTGAGCAACACAGGCGAGCTGTTTCTTGAAGCGGTTGCGAAGGATTTGAAGCTGCTTGAAGCGACTGGCGTATCCAATATCGCAATCCCATGCAATACGTCCCACTATTTCTATGACGAAATGCAGAAGATGACCAGCATCAACATTATCAACATGGTGGACGAGACGCTGAAAGAGATCTACGATGCTTATGGCGAGCACTGCAAGGTCGGCATTTTAGCAACGAATGGAACCGTAAGCAGCGGCGTCTATCGCAAAGGCTGCGATCATTACAATATGCAGCTCCATGAGCCGAGTGAAGAGGTTCAGGAGCATGTGATGGATATTATCTACAATAAGGTTAAACGCAATTTGCCGGTTGAGCCTTCCGAGTTTGAAGACATTATCCAGCATCTTCTGGAGCATGATCAGTGCCAATGCGTCATTATCGCGTGCACCGAATTGTCCTGTATCCCCATTCAGAGCGAGGTCGCGAAGCATTGTGTCGATGCTATGGCCGTGCTTGTTCAGAAGTCTATCGAGCTATCCGGCAAGCAGTCCATCACGAAAATAAAAGCATAAGGCGTTAGAGGCGGCCTGGCAAAGAACATTAGCATAGAAAAAATCCGGAGAAGGTTCTCCGGATTTTTTTATTAATATGAACGTTGTTGACTATGAATTAAACCAGATTAAGCTCGACGTTGATGTTGCCGCGAGTTGCTCTCGAATATGGGCATACTTGATGAGCCGCTTCGACCAATTCCTTAGCTACATCCTGCTCTACACCTGCAACCGAAATATCCAGCTTCGCACCAAGCTCATAGCCTCCGCCATCATCCTTGCCAAGTGTAACATGAGCAGTCACTTCTGTTTTTTCCACTTTAATCTTTTTCATTCGAGCCACTAGGTTAAGCGCGCTCTCAAAGCATGCCGCATAGCCTGCTGCAAATAGCTGCTCTGGATTGGTCGCTCCGCCTACTCCTCCAAGCTCTTTAGGAGCTTTCACTTCAAGATTCAAAATATTATCGCTCGATACGAGTTTGCCGTCTCTTCCACCTGTTGCTGTTACTGTAGCTGTGTATAAATTTTTCATGTTCAATTCCTCCAATTAGGTTATTTTGTTCGATCTTGATGTTCGAATAGCTGCAAAAGAAACGGTACGGGCATGCTGCATGCCGTCATTTGTTTGACATCATGCTTTCTTATAACCCAAATCCTCTTGTTCTATTCTCTTCAGCAGAACCAACAGCATTTATTTAATTCTATACAATTTAGTTTTATACAATGTAATATACACCTTTCTTCCATCGATGTCAATAGCCCAATCCTAACTTCACAACAAAAAAAGCGGCCATCTCCCTATTTTCTCGGAGGCGGTCGCCTGCTGCACGTATTCGATTGATGAGACATTGCGTTTTATATATCTGCCTTCTTACCAAGGCGATTATTTAAATACGAGCGATTAGCCAATATCCGCTCATCCGATGGTCTGAAAATGGCCGCCTTCTCGTTATGCTCATACGCTTTTTCGTACTCGCCAATCCGATCATAGCAGACGCATAGCTGCAAATTCGGCAGCCATGTGGAGCAGGCTAAGTTCTCAAAGCCCAAGCTCTCCTCCGGCTTCTCAGTCGTTAACGCGAGCCTGTACCAGTAAATGGCCAGCTTATGTTCATTTCTCTGCATGAAATAATAGCCTAATCGACAGCAAAACTCCGCTCTCGGCTTGTCATAATGAAAGGAGCGTAAGATGGAATCGAGCATATTGCGCGTGTCATGAAGCTCGTCATAACAATCGGACAGCCTGCTGCAGGCAGTCACATTATCTTCGATCCAGCCTTTTTCCGTGGCAAGAAATTGATTGTAATATTTTATGGCAGCCTCAAATTTTCCATGGTCCTTAAGCTCGTTGGCGTAATAAAACAAATCGCGTGGAGAAAAGCTTTCTCCTTTGGCTAAGCGCTGCTCATATATGTTCAAATTGCGATCACTGTCATGGTGAATGCTGCTATGCGTTACCGCCACGTCACTATGCAAGATGTGGCCATACACCTCTAGGTATTCATGTACCGGGCCAATCCATTTAAATGCCCGCTCCCGCTTCACAAGCCGATTGCGCCTTAATTTAGTGGTGACGTTGCCGAATTCATCGAATGCCAGATGATATTCCATCGAGACCGAGTCGACGTCCGGGCTTAAATGCTGCTTTAAGCTTATCAGCTTCTGGCGATCAGATTCCTTCAAAATATCATCAGCATCCAGCCACATAATATGCGACTTTGTTGCCAAAGAAAAAGCAAAGTTGCGGGCTGCTGCGAAATCATCGATCCAGGTAAAATGCTCAATTCGTTCGGTGAATTCACTTGCAACCTGCTCCGTCGAATCGGTAGAGCCTGTATCCACAATAATAATCTCATCGGCGATATCTTTCATGGAGGAAAGACATCGCCCGAGTGTTTTTTCTTCATTTTTGACAATTAAGCACAGGCTTATGGAAACCAACGAAATCACACTCCCGCGAGTCGATTAGATTGATTCATCATATTCCAGTGTGATTGTCCTGTTACTTATGGAGTATTAACGGCGCTGCCCCAAGTAAAAAAGACCCCAAAGGATTTCTCCAACGAGGTCTTGCCAACAGCTTCTAATCGATTTCAGGGATATCGGCTTCACGATCTCTAACTTCAAGGATACGAGGCAGCTGCTCAAAAAATACATCAACGACCCGCGGGTCAAAATGGCGGCCACGCTCTCCCTCAATCAGCGCTAGTATTTGATCCAGCGGCCAAGCCGCTTTATAGATACGTGAACTGCCTAATGCGTCAAAAACATCCGCTATCGCCGTAATCCGTCCATATATGTGGATGTCTTCTCCTTTAAGGCCTTGCGGGTAACCCGAACCGTCCCATTTCTCATGATGCTGCAAAGCAACGATCGCCGCAGCCCGAAGAAGCTGCCGCTTCGAATTTCGCAGAAGCCGGAAGCCAATATCTGAGTGCTGCTTCATTTGCTCGAACTCTTCATCCGACAGCTTCCCAGGCTTTTGCAGGATAGAATCAGGTATGGCTACTTTGCCGATATCATGCATCGGCGAGGCGTTCCGAAGCATGTCTGCTTCCGTCTCATTCATTCCTAAACCTAACGCTAATAGATATGAATAATGGGCGACTCGATTAACATGATTGCCTGTTTCCTTAGAGCGGCCCTCGCCAATTTTGCCCATCGCCAATATAATCTCTTTTTGCGTCTCGATAATTTCATCATTGAGCATGATCGATTCTAACGATTTTCCTGAATAGGCTGCAGCAAGCGACAAATAATCCATATCCTGAGTCGAAAAGGTCTGTTTCTCTGTCAACTTATTGATAGCCTGATACGCACCGATGACTTCTCCCTGATTATTGCGAAAAGGAATGGTCATAATCGACTTTGTCCGGTACCCCGTCTTTCGGTCGTTATCCGGGTTATGTCTGGGATCTTCGTAGGCATCATCGATAAAAATAGGCTGCCCCGTGCTAATCGAGCTTCCTACGAGCCCGCTTCCATATGGTATACGAATCTCCCCGACACCGTGAGCGACAACTGTAAAAAGCTCATTGCGCGCGACATCAATGAGCCACACGGTACAACGGTCAGCAACAACCATTTCTCTCCCCATATTCGCCATTAAAACAAGCACGGACTCCAATTTTTTCTCATTAGCAATTTTTGCTGTATATTCGAAGATCACCTTAAGCATCTGTTCAGGCGACAAATCTAATCTATAAGAATGGGGTTCATTGTAGTCTTGATACATGCAGAGCACTCCTCCGGCCGTTCGAGCTCAATACCACTACATCTATTCGCCTTCATGGCATTTAAATCCTGCTTTTCATACATTATTTGAGAGGTTTTTCGACAAAAAATGCATGGTTTACATTTGCTTTAGGAATCTTGCTTACTTAAAAGCGCACATGCTATAATAACTATTGCTGCGCGTCCGTAGCTCATCCGGATAGAGCAAACGTTTCCTAAACGTTAGGTGGGAGGTTCGAGCCCTCTCGGGCGCGCCATTTCTAATTATCTCGCATACATAATCACGACCTTCTGCAAATAATCGTAGAAGGTTTTTTGTTGTAAAAAATGATAGCTTCGATATGTTGACTACAGAACGTCTGTTCGCATATAATGTGCATGAGGTGATTTACATATGGCGATGCCGTTATTCGAAATAAACGATCCAGCTCTACAACGTCCACCTGCAAGCGAGGAGATTCAGCTTATACATGATTCCATTATCCTTCCGCTAACGCTTGTCGTAGTCGAACGCAATAGGCGCGAGCTGGACCGTAAAGCCCGGACATTACGTTCTATATTCGCTAAAGCAGCGGCTCTTATCATGCTGCAAATAAAGGCTGATTTGACTACGAACACCAAGGCAATGATCCGTAAAGGCATTACCGTTTGTATGGACAACAGCTTTAATGGCAACATTAGCTATCGCTATAATTGCCGTGGATTCGAAGAAACAGCAGCCTTCTCTCACGAATACATACGCAATGAAATAAATAAACGAATTTCTGCTTATAATGCTGAGATTTTCACTCAGGATGCTTCCATCCACTCGAACATGAACAGCATATAATTGCAGGCACTCTCCATGGAGTCTCGTTATTAACGAGGCTTTTTTTTGCAGTTCTTCAAGTGCAAATTCACTTAAAGCACGCTTGCTTTGAAAAATTGTAACCTGTACGATGTTCGCTGCGTAAAAATAAAAGTAAGCAAAATGCTATTTTTGCATACTCTGCCATGGATATCTGTAATCACCTAATTAGGAGCCATTCCTGTAATGAAGTAATTTGAGCTTTGAATGAAAAATGCGCCTCTAGTATACTGTGAATTGTTCCGGGAAGGACAAACCCACATACGAAAAGAGGCGCACAAATGAAG